>JBDLJS010000026.1:0-41192 GCA_039714235.1 Bacteroidota bacterium
GAAAGCAAAACCATTCCGTTGCCAATGCCAAGAATTGCGGCAAAACCCGGAGTTGAATATTTTGTCGATTTTTCGGTAAAACTAAAAACTGGCAAACCATTCCGTGAAGCGGGATTTGAAGTTGCTCACGACCAGTTTAAACTGAATTTAAATGCTGATATTGGAAAAGGCCAAACAGAAAATTTTGCTGAACTTATTTTAAATGATTCTGATAATAAGTTATCAATTACAGGAGAAAATTTCGATATCCTAATCGACAAAGCAACCGGGACCATCTCATCTTACGAAATTAATGGCACAGAACTGATTCAAAAAGGGCCACAAATAAACTTCTGGCGTCCGGCAAACGATAACGATAAAGGTAGTCAGATGTTGAAACGCCTGGGTGTTTGGAGAGAAGTATCGCGTGAAGTAAAACCGGAAAGTGTAATTTCTGAGCAACCGGAAAAAGGCAAAATAAAAATTACCGTATCGTACAACCTGGAGAATGTAAATTCTACTCAAAAGGTATCATACACTGTTTGGGGCAATGGAAAAATTGAAGTAAACAATTCATTTACTGCAAGCGAAGAAAAACTACCCGACCTGCCGCGTTTTGGCATGCGCTGGGAAATGCCGGTGAATTTCGACAACCTTGAATATTTTGGCCGTGGCCCGCACGAAAACTACATCGACCGCAACCGCAGTGCCTTTGTTGGTTTGTACGAAAGTAAAGTATCCGACCAGTATTTTGAATATGTCCGTCCACAGGAAAACGGGTACAAAACCAATATTCGCTGGTTTGAATTAAGAAATGAAAACGGGACAGGATTAAAAGTGTCTGGAGCTCCTACAGTTGGTTTTTCTGCCCTGCACAATCCAATCGAAGATTTCGATATGGAAGATATGGACGACTACCGCCACACCAACGACATTGTTAAAAAAGACGGTGTATTTATTACAACCGACCTGATACAGATGGGTGTTGCGGGCGATAACTCATGGGGAGTGCGCCCAATGCCAAAATATTCGGTACCTGCTCAGAATTATGAGTTTAGTTTTACTATTGAACCTGTATTTTAATGGATATAAAACTACACAAATGATAAAAAAAAATTTAATTGCAATCCTGGTACTTTTTAGTACCGGGATTTTTGCCCAGGAGATTAACGTTATTCCTAAACCCTTGGAGGTGATTACAAACGAAGGTGAATTTAAAATTACCGATAACACAAAACTTCTTATAAACATTACCAATAAGGAGGAGAAAGAGTTTGCGGAAATGGCCCACGAAATTCTAAAAAATGCAACGGGCATTGATACCGAAGTTGCTTCACCAGAACTAAATAATTTTAAGGACAATATCCTGGTGCAGATTAATAACCCCAAATCATCGGAATTGGGCAACGAAGGTTATACACTGAATATAAAAAACGACCGTGTTTTTCTGAATGCCAATACCACAGCCGGGTTGTTTTACGGTGTTCAAACCCTGTGGCAGCTTTTAACCGGCAGCGGCAACAATACCCTGCCCTGTACTGAAATTACCGATTACCCGCGTTTTGCATGGCGCGGACTACACCTCGATGTTTCGAGACATTTTATGCCTGCCGAATTTATTTACAAGTATATCGACTACATTGCCATGCACAAAATGAATGTATTTCACTGGCATTTAGTCGACGACCAGGGATGGCGTATTGAAATAAAAAAATACCCGAAACTTACCGAGGTTGGAGCATTGCGTACCGACCGCGAACACCTTGACTGGCAAAGCCGGAAAGAAACAATAAAAGAGAGTGAAACAAAGAAATATGGCGGTTTTTACACACAGGAAGAGATTAAGTCAATAGTTGAATATGCCCACAAAAAACATGTTACAATCCTTCCCGAAATTGAGATGCCGGCACACGTTATGTCAGCACTTGCAGCTTATCCCGAATATTCGTGTACAGGAGAATTTCAACCTGTTCCCCCAGGAGGTGTATGGCCTATCACGCATATTTTTTGCGCCGGGAACGAAGCGACTTTCGAATTTCTGGAAAATATTTTAACCGAGGTGATGGAGTTGTTCCCTTCAACCTACATTCATATTGGCGGCGACGAAGCCACTAAAACCGAGTGGAAAAAGTGCGAAAAATGCCAGAAACGAATGAAGGACGAAGGATTAGAAGATGAACACAAACTTCAAGCCTGGTTTATCAAACGTATCGAAAAATTCCTGAATAATAATGGCCGTCAGTTAATTGGCTGGGACGAAATCCTTGAAGGAGGCTTAAACCCGTCGGCAACAATAATGTCATGGAGGGGCTCAAAACCGGGAGTAGAGGCAGCACAACAGGGACACGATGTGGTAATGTCTCCTGTTTCGCACTGTTATTTCGATTATTACCAGGGCAATCCATCACTGGAACCAAAAGCATTCGGAGGAAGTATTACCCTGAAAAAAGTATATCATTACGAACCTGTTCCCGAGGTATTAACCGAATCAGAAGCTAAACACATTCTGGGCGCCCAGGCAAATATCTGGACCGAATATATTCCAAATGGCGAACATGTTGAATACATGATTATGCCCCGTATGTCGGCGTTGTCAGAAGTTCTTTGGTCGCCAAAAGAATCGAAAGACTGGGGCGGTTTCTCCCAACGGATGGATGCACAATACCGGCGTTTCGAAAAAATGGGTGTAAACTATGCAAAAAGCGCTTTCCAGGTATCGGCACAACCAGAACTCGATCCGGAAACAAAAACCGTAAAAGTTTCGCTTTCAACTGAAGCATGGAAACCGGAAATCAGGTACACTACTGACAGCTCAACACCCGGTGCAAATTCAACAAAATATGTATCTCCGTTTACAATTGACAAAACAATTACAGTTAAGGCTCTTGTAGTAAAAGAAGGGGAAGCCATGTCGAAACCACTGGCAACCGATTTTCTTATTCATAAAGCCATAGCATGTTCAGTAAGCCAGAAAAACGAAAGCAGCAAATACTACCCAACCCCGGAATATGCTTTGGTTGACGGGATAAGGGGCCTGGTAAACCATGGCGATGGAAACTGGAAAGCTTTTAACGGCAACGATATGGTTGCTACAATCGATTTTGGGGAAGTAAAATCGTTTTCAAATGTAAAAGTTGGATTTTTACAAAAAGCAGGAGCATGGATATTTTATCCTACCGGAATTACCGTTGAAGTTTCGACTGATGGAAATAAATTCAAAACTCTGGGGAAAGCGAAAAACAAGGTTAATGCTATGGAACCGGGAAATTTATTACAAGACCTGAAAGTTAAAAAGAAATCAAAAGCACGGTACATCCGTGTAACCGCAACCAACCTGGGCACCTGTCCCAAAGGGCACGCCGGAGAAGGAAAGCCTGCGTGGATGTTTGTGGATGAGATTATTGTTGAGTAAAAAAGAAGTGGAAAGTAGTCGGGCTGCAACTCAAAGTTGCGCCCCGACTATTTTAAAATTTCCCTTTTTTCTCTTCGAGTTTTTCAAGGTAATCCTCATCACCTTCTGAATAAACTTTATTATCCACCTTTTTTATATCCTCTTCGTTAGTCCTGTTATAACGAATTGGCGGATTTTCTCCTGTGCAAAAAAGATAATTCTCTTTTACAAGATTAGTCGTTGCCCGGTGGAACCGAAGTGGTGATTTGGCAATATTGTAAATCAGATTATTAGCAACAACCACATCGGTTGTTCCTTCGTCGAGAAACATGCCATTACTTTCAGCGCTGCCGGCATTTATTTTAACATCGTGAATATGATTACCCAGTATTTTGCTACCCGGCTGAAGACCCAGCATATAAATTCCGCCACCATCACTCAAAACTTTCATAATGTGGTGAATATGATTTCCTTCAATAATATTTTCGCGGCATGGTGTTGAAGCAGGGCTCCACTCCCAGCCTATCGATATGCCGGAATATGGTAAATTGTAAATCTCGTTATTTTTAATGGTTGTATTTGCTGTAAAACCACACCAGATACCTACTGCGCCAAAATACTGTGCTCCGCATTCCGATACCGAGCAATTTTCGACTGTGTTATTTGCAGCAACCTGTTCAGGTGCTTTTTTCCACCATACTTCACCATCTATTATGCGGTTTCGTCCCTCACCAATCATAATCCCATTGCCTGAAATATCGCGAAATTCAGAATTGGCTACCAAACATGATGAACACCCAGTAGAAAACCATAATCCAGAGGTGCCCAGATTTCCGAATTTGCAATTGTTAAAAGTGCAATTTTCTGCCCACTCGGCTTTTATGGCAGCCGGTACTTCTGTCCAGCCACTCTCAGAACGAGCATCAAAATGACAGGCTTGTACACCACAATAACCCATTTCGGGGATTTGCCAGGCACAGTGTTTAAATATTATTCCCTCAAAACAAATATTCATTACAGGATTCTTTTCTGAACCTTTTAAATTTACAAGGCTCCCTGCGACGGGAATATAAATCTGCAAATCGTTGGGATTTTCTGTTTCCGGCAATTTCAAAAATATTTTCCCTTTATCTGAATCGAAATACCATTCATATTCAACATCCAAAAATGCCAGCGCATTTTCAAGATAATAACGTGGGTCTTTTTCCCAGTGGTCGAGATTAAAAAATGCAGGGCTTTTTGCACCGATTGAATCAACGGCAGTCAGTTTATTTTGTTTTTCGTCAATTTCCTTTACCCCGATTCTCGAAATCGACCAGTCGTGAAATAAAACCAGCTCCACACCATTTGTCTTTGCGGGTAGCAGAAATTCACCCTCTTCAAAAAAGAAATTTGTTCTTCGGTCGTCACCAACCTTTTTTACACGCAGATAACCTGAATTTGGGAAGCGTGCCCTAATTCCCCGTTTGCCACCTATAAAAAGTTCGCGCAGTGTTATTTCGGTTTTTAAATCTGCTGTCCATAAACCATCACTGTTTTTCTGCCAGCCCGTTACCCGCTTACCACCTGAAATGGTTGCAGAACCATGATTATCTGCCTTTACAGTAACCGAAATATTTAAACCTGCAAACTCTTCCGATTTAAACGTTACAGGCTTTTCAATCTCATATAAACCGTTGGCAAGTATTATGAAATAGTCTTTTGCCTTTCCTTTTTTTGCAGAGTTTAATACTGCCTGTTTCGCTTTTACAATTGTAGAGAAAGGATTTCCTTTTGTACCCCTGTTGTTATCACTACCATCAGGAGAAATATAAAACTCAATTCGGTTTACAGAACAAGCAACGTTTGAGATTACAATAATTACAAAAAATATCCTGGATAAAAACTTGGTATTCATTAGGTTTATATTTTAAGTTGCTTAAAGTTTATAAAAGTACCTGATTTTATTTGAAATTAAAATCCCCTGACATTTAGACACTGTATTAAAACAAATCGAACAAAACCAGTTTTTATATGTTTTCTTCAAATAAAAGACAAAAACATCTTAAATATTTATATGTATCTTGAAAAATCAGAATTAGTTACCACTAACCATATATCCACCAAAGAAGCTCTTAATGATTATTATCTGGCATTTTTAAGCCGACAGTTAAGTATTCTAGGCCGGCGAGAAGTGCACAACGGGCGTGCACATTTTGGAATATTTGGCGATGGCAAAGAGGTGGCACAAATTGCCTATGCAAAAAATTTCAGAAAAGGCGACTGGCGTTCGGGATATTACCGCGATCAGACTTTTATGCTGGCTTTGGGCCTGTTGCAACCTGAAGAATTTTTTGCCATGATTTACGGCGACACTAACGAAGAAATAAATCCGTCGACAGTCGGCAGAAACTTTAACAACCACTTTAGCACCCCTAATATTAATGAAGACGGAAACATAAAAGATTTAGCGAACAAGCATAATTCTGCCTCCGATATTTCTTCAACCGGGGGACAAATGCCCCGACTGCTGGGTCTGGCACAGGCATCGAAGATAGTACGAAGCAAACCTGAACTGAAAAATAAATTGAACAACAATGTTACAGGAAATGAAGTTGCTTTCGGGAGCATTGGCGATGCCAGCACATCGGAAGGTATATTCTGGGAAACCATAAATGCAGCTGGGGTAATGCAGGTTCCGTTGGCAGTTGCTGTTTACGACGACGGTTATGGGATAAGCGTACCTACCGAATTGCAAACCACAAAATCGAGCATTTCGGAAGCCCTGAAAGGCTTTGAAAAAGAGGAAGGAACAAACGGTATTAAAATATACAAATGTAAAGGGTGGAATTATCCGAAATTGATAAAAACTTTTGCCGAAGGAATTGCATATTGCCGGAAAACACATACACCTGTTGTATTTCATATTACTGAAGTAACACAACCGCTTGGACATTCCACTTCAGGTTCACACGAGAGGTATAAAACAAAAAAAAGGTTGGTTTGGGAAAAGGAATTCGACGGAATAATCCGGATGAAAAACTGGATGCTTGAAAGCGGAATTGCAGATATTGAAATGTTAACTGAAATTGAAAAAAGTGCAAAACAGAGAGCAAAGCAGGCGCGAGAAAATGCCTGGGATAACTATACCAAAGGCTTTTTAAAAGAAAAATCAGAACTGGAGAAAATCATCATAACTACTGATGAAATAATCGGTTCAGGTAACCTGCACACAGAAAATTTTAAAAAAATTGAAAGTAAAATTTTTCCAACACGCAGGGCATACCTGAGCTTTGCCAAAAGAGTTTTATTAAAAATTCATTTCAATGAAAAGGCTCAGGATGAAAGAGAAAAACTAAAAATATGGATTAACCGATATGAAGAAAAAAGCGCCGTTTTTTACAACAGGCAACTTTACCGCGAAGGTCAGGATTCTGCATTGAAAGTAAAAGGAGTCCCCGTTGAATATTCGACAAATCCTGAAGAAATAAATGGTTCAGAAATTATCAATAAAAACTTCGATTATCTTTTCGGAAAGTATCCCAACCTGGTAACTTTTGGTCAGGACACCGGGAAACTGGGTGATGTTAACCAGGGTATGAAAGGAATGCAGGCCAAATATGGTACCGAACGTGTTTCTGATGCCGGAATCCGTGAAGCAACCATTATTGGGCAGGGAATTGGTCTGGCCATGCGTGGTTTTCGCCCCATTGCAGAAATTCAGTACCTCGACTACCTGATTTATGCCCAGTCGCAACTAAGCGATGATTTGGCTACACTTCAATACCGGACAAAAGGGAAACAGGCAGCACCGGTTATTGTACGTACCCGCGGCCACCAGTTGCAGGGAATCTGGCATGCCGGTTCGCCAATGCAAATGTTGCTTGGCTCGTTACGGGGGATGTATTTGTGCGTACCCCGCAATTTAACCCAGGCCGCCGGAATGTATAATACCCTTTTGGAAGGCAACGATCCGGCTTTGGTAATTGAGCCGCTTAAAGGTTATAACGTAAAAGAAAAAATGCCTTCAAACATTGGAGAATACCGTGTTCCGCTGGGTGTTCCGGAAATAATAAAAGAAGGTACCGATATTACAATTGTTACCTATGCATGGAATGTGCATCACGCCATAAAAGCAGCAGAGTTACTTACAGAATTAAAAGGAATTTCTGCTGAGGTTATCGATGTTCAAACATTGCTACCTTTCGATGTAAATCATAAGATTCTTGATTCAGTAAAAAAAACCAACAAGGTAATTTTTATGGACGAAGATGTTCCGGGCGGAGCAACAGCTTACATGATGCAAAAAGTTTTAGAAGAACAAAAAGCATTCGATTATCTTGATACGGCACCCCGTACACTTCCGGCAATGGAACACCGCCCTGCCTATGGAATTGATGGCGAGTACTTTTCGAAACCCAACGTGGAACTACTTTTTAAAAATGTTTACGAAATGATGCAGGAGGTTTATCCAAAAGAATTTCCGGAGTTATAATTATTGTATTTTATCCTATTGAATGAAGAACAAAATGTTTTATTTTTGATTGAAAAAAATGAAACCTACTGCCGTTTTTATTCTTTCAATTCTTCTATTCGGATGCACTGTTAACACAAACAGCTATAAGTCAGATAATTCGAGCAAGAAATTAACCGATTTGGTCAATCCCTTAATGGGAACCGATTCTGAATACAAACTTTCGAACGGTAATACATATCCTGCAATTGCCCGTCCGTGGGGAATGAATTTCTGGACACCCCAAACCGGGAAGATGGGCGATGGTTGGTGCTACGCTTACGACCACTACAAAATAAGGGGATTTAAACAGACTCACCAGCCAAGTCCGTGGATTAACGATTACGCAGCATTTTCGTTAATGCCTGTAACCGGTGAGTTAAAATTTGTTGAAGATGAACGTGCATCGTGGTTTTCTCATAAAGCAGAAGTTGTAAAGCCGCATTACTACAAAGTGTATTTGGCCGATTACGATGTAACAACAGAATTTACTCCAACAGAGCGCGCTGTTTCGTTTCGCTTTACCTTTCCTGAAAACGATAACTCCTACATTCTCCTCGATGGATTCGATGGTGGTTCCATGGTAAAAGTTATCCCGGAAGAGCGGAAAATTATTGGCTACTGCCAGAATAATAATGGCGGAGTGCCCGGTAATTTCAGAAACTATTTTGTAGCTGTTTTCGATAAAGATTTTGAAATAACCAAAACCTGGAAAGACGAAGCTTTACAGGATTCAAAAGAGGCCGAAAGCTTTCATGTGGGTGGAGTTGTTGGATTTAAAACAAAAAAAGGCGAAAAGGTAAATGTAAAAATTGCCTCCTCATTTATCAGTTTGGAACAGGCCGAATTGAACCTGCAAAGAGAAATTGGCAAAAAATCGTTTATTGAAATCAAAAATGAAGGAGAAGCCACCTGGGAAAAAGAACTTTCAAAGATTGAAGTGGAAGGTGGAACCGAAGCGCAACGCAAAACCTTTTATTCGAGCCTGTACCGGGTTTTGCTTTTCCCACGTAAGTTTTACGAAATTAATGCAGATAACGAAATAGTTCATTACAGTCCGTACAACGGAGAAGTTTTGCCAGGGTATATGTTTACCGACAACGGTTTCTGGGACACATTCAGGGCTGTCTTTCCGTTTTTTACACTGATGTATCCGGAGTTGAATGCCCAAATTATGAAAGGCCTGACAAACACTTACAAAGAGAGTGGCTGGCTACCCGAATGGGCGAGCCCGGGACACCGGGGTTGTATGATTGGCTCCAATTCAACATCGCTTATTGCTGACTCCTATTTGAAAGGCATCAAGGATTACGACATTGAAACTTTATACGAAGCCATTGTAAAAAACACAAAAGGTTACCTGGAGGAAATTACTTCGGTAGGCCGTTACGGAGCAGAAGAATACAACAGGCTGGGTTATGTACCCTACGATGTTGGCATCCGCGAAAATACTGCCCGTACACTGGAATACGCTTATGCCGACTTTTGTATCTGGAAGTTGGCGCAGGAACTTGGCAGGCCACAGGAAGAGATTAACCTTTTCAAAAAGCGGGCACATAACTACCACAATGTTTTCGACCCGGAACATAATCTGATGCGGGGCAAAAATGAAAACGGTAAGTTTCAATCGCCTTTTAGCCCATATAAATGGGGCGATGCATTTACCGAAGGAAACAGCTGGCACTATACCTGGAGCGTTTTTCAAGACATAGAAGGGCTAAAACAACTTATGGGCGGCAACGACAATTTTGTGGCAATGCTCGACTCTGTTTTTGTTGTCCCTCCCATTTTCGATGAGTCATATTACGGTCAGGTAATTCACGAAATACGCGAAATGCAGATTGCCGGAATGGGAAATTATGCACACGGCAACCAGCCCATTCAGCACATGATTTATTTATATAATTACACCAATCAACCCTGGAAAACGCAGCAGCGTGTCCGCGAGGTTCTGGATAAATTGTATTCTTACCACCCCGATGGTTACTGTGGCGACGAAGACAACGGACAAACATCAGCATGGTATGTTTTCAGCTCACTCGGTTTTTACCCGGTTTGCCCCGGTACTGATGAGTATGTTTTGGGCTCTCCCCTATTTGGGAAAGTAAAAATAAAAATGGAAAACGGGAATGAATTTGTCATTCAGGCAGATAACAATTCAAAAGAAAATGTATTTGTCGATGCGGTTCAACTGAACGACACCAACTACGATAAAAACTACATAAAACACGCTGAAATTCAGGCTGGAGGGAAACTCTCATTTTCAATGACAGACAAACCAAATAAAAATCGCGGAACACAACCTGAAAGTTATCCATATTCTATGACGAACGAAGATTGATAGCCAGGAACTGCGGTTTATATCCGCACCAAAACGAGGATTAAGGGCTGAAGCCCTGTGGTGTTTTGTTTCCTTATTGCCCGTCGGTTGAAACCGACGGCAAAAGATAATTATACCAATTTAACACAATAGATGTAACCTCTACAAGTTGGATAGCGTTTCTAAAAAAAACAGAAGGATGAAATGTTCTAAGCAGCTAACCATTATCCTTTTCTCCCTGTTTCTGGGATTATCCCATCTTACCATTGCACAATGCACCCCCGGCGATTCAACAACCTGCCCTGATCCGGAAGATAACGGACAAATTTGCCCAAAGATGCCTGCTCCTGTATATATCGGTGTCGAATATCAGCAGCAAATAACTATTCTGCCCCCACCAAAAATCGATACAAACAATATGGTCATACCCATTCACCACATTACCCTGCTGGAACTGGGAAACCTGCCCGAAGGAATTACCTGGCAAAGCAATGCCGAAAAAAATGAATTCATGGCAGGCACTTACTATTGCGTAATTCTTGCCGGAACAACTTCTGCCGATACCGGAAATTACCCCGTAAAAATTATTATTGAAGCTTTCGGCCTGATTGCAAATACTGTTGTTTCGCTTGGGCAAACTATTGACTCAACTTCAATAACACTACATGTAAAGGAACTTGTTGATGGTATTGCGGATAAAAACACCCCACCACTAATAAAAAATGTATGGCCCAATCCATTTTCAAAAACGTTGAATATTGACCTTGAAATTAAGCCGGGCGAAACAGCGGAGGTTGAAATTTATAATCTCATCGGAGTAAAAAAATACCACATGGAGTATAAACCCTTATCAGAAACATATAATACAAACCTGTCTTTTCTGCCTAACGGAATTTATATCATGAGTATAAATTATAATGGGACGAGGCAGATGAAGAAAATTATAAAATACCACAAGTGAAAAACAAAAACATGTTTTATCTTTCACTTCCCTCGCTTACTCCAATATATTTCATTTTAAAATTATTAATTGCTTCAGTTATTTGTATTTCAACAAATTCAAATGCTCAAGTCACAACCATTTCAGGGATAGTTAAAGATTCAGTAAATCAGCAACTACTTCCTGGGGTGAATATTCTGCTCAACAATGTTACAGGAACCTCAACCAACCGGGAAGGTTATTTTTACTTTGAAGTTGAATCAGGAGAGCATCAGCTTGTCTTTTCTGCTGTCGGGTACAATTCAATTCAAAAGAAAATAAACGTCAGACAGGGAGAAAACATAATTCAGGATATTTTACTCTCGCCTTCCAACAAAAAAATTGAAGAGATTGTGGTTACAGCCTCCCGTTTCGAACAACGCCTGTCAGATGTATCAATATCGGTTGGTATTATGAAACCTGAGTTTATCAGTAATATAAACACAAAAGATATTGACCGAACATTAAATTATATGCCCGGCCTGGAAGTAATGGATGGACAGGCGAGTATCAGGGGAGGAAGTGGCTACAGTTATGGCGCAGGAAGCAGGGTGCTGGTACTGGTTGACGGGCTCCCGATTTTAACAGCTGCCGATGGCGACGTAAAATGGAATTTCCTTCCTGTTGAAAACATTGCACAGGTGGAGGTATTAAAAGGAGCATCCTCGGCTCTTTACGGTTCATCAGCCTTAAATGGCATTATCAATATTCGTACCTCATATCCAGATGTTAAACCCAAAACAAACATTACGTTATATAGCGGGTTTTATCAGAAACCTAAACGCAGCGAGTTGGCGTGGTGGTGGAAAAGAAATCCAATATTTTCAGGCATTAATTTTTCACATTCACAAAAAATCAGGAATGTGGATGTTGTATTTGGGACAAGTGGTTTAATTGACCCGGGATACAGGGAGTCGGATTATGAAGAAAGGATAAGGGCGAATTTTAAAATCAGGCATAAGCCCTCGTCAGTAAAAGGACTATCGTATGGATTAAACTCCAATTTCCAGTTACAAAAATTATCTGATTTTCTTATCTGGAAAAATGCAGATTCAGGAGCATATTTACAAAATCCGGATGTAATTTCACCCGTTCATGGTTTTCGGATTAATGTCGATCCATGGCTCTCATATTTCGATAAAAAACTAAATAAACATGCCTTACAAATGAGGTATTACGGGGTAAAAAATGAATTTGACGAAAGTCCTGACAAAAACAATGCTTCCGGTTTAATTTATGGCGAATACATGTTTAACAGTAATATTAAAAATAACCTGAATATAACTGCCGGATTCTCGGGCTTTGCTGGTAAAACCAGAGCTGAATTATACGGCGACCACTACAATTCAACATTAGCATTATATACCCAACTGGATTATAAATTTTTCAAAAGAATGTCGGCAAGTATCGGTGTCAGGGGTGAACGATACACACTTGACGATACAGATAAAGATTACGGTTTTGTTACAAGAGTGGGACTCAATAGCCAGGTAACAAAAACAACTTTTCTCCGGGCATCTTTCGGCCAGGGTTACCGTTTCCCTTCTATTGCCGAAAAATATACCGCAACAAGCCTGGGCAGCCTGAACATTTTTCCAAATCCTGAACTGAAATCAGAAACAGGCTGGAGTTCTGAATTTGGCGTTAGACAAGGTTTAACCATTAAAAACTGGACAGCTTATATAGATGCTGCACTTTTCTGGACTGAATACAACGATATGATAGAATTTACATTCGGTGTTTATAAGCCTGATACAGTGATATTCCCGACCTTAGACCATGTCGGATTTAAATCGCTTAATATTGGGAAAGCAAGGATTACAGGGTTTGAGACAGGAATAACAGGGAGCGGAAAAATCCAGAAAATACCTGTTAATCTGTTTGCCGGTTATACCTATATGAATCCAGTAGATTTGACTTCGGATACGCTCAGTAACAATATACTGAAATACAGGTTCCGGCATTCATTTAAAGGAGATGTTTCGTTAAAATACAACAGGTTATCTGCAGGTATGAGCGTGACCTACAGAAGTTTTATAGAAAGGATAGATGCAGCTTTTGAAGAGATGATCCTTGGGCAGGCAATTTTCCCCGGACTAAAGGAGTACCGACAACAAAATAACCAGGGAAACTGGGTATTCGATTTAAGAATTGCATATAATGTTACAACCTCAACCCGTGTGTCGGTAATTGCAAAAAACCTTTTTAACAAAGAATATATGGGACGGCCGGGAGATATCCAGCCTCCCGCCAATATTACTATTCAGGCGGTAATCGATCTTTAACTTTCAATTACAATCTTAACTACCCTTTTTGTTTGAGGGGTAATTTTGAACCTGTTATCGAGGCGGTGTCCCATAATCCAGACGATTTTTTTGTCGCTACACAGCAGCCATATATTTTCTTTTTCGTGAATTGGAATTTTCCGGTCGATAAAAAAGTCGCTTACTTTTTTGAAACCGGTCATGCCAAGTGGCTGAAAATAGTCACCCTGTTTCCATTTCCGCATTAGCAACGGAAATTCAATTTCGTCTGAATCGATACAAGCAACATTTGAATCCCTGACAATTTCAAAATCTGCTGCATCATATTTTTCAATTGTAATATCGAATGGTGCAAACAGCTCAATATCATCTTTTTCAATGTAATAAATCTTCTCCTCCTCTTCCTTTAGTTCCGAAACAAACAGGTTTTCGCGATCTTTTACCAGACGGTGTGTGCGAGAATAAAACTGTCGTCCCGACTCGGTATCGAGGCTTTTAAAAACCTCATCTACAACCACGGCATTAAAGTTATATTCGGTTAAAATCTCGAGAAGTAAGGTCTTTGAAAAATCAGAATTCTTTAGCTTTTTAATGTTTATAACACAGTTAGCATCTTTTTTATCTGCTGCTTTTTCTTTTTCCGATGCCATGAAACCGGAATAAACCTTTTCTGCATCTTTCAGGTTTTCTATACTTGCAAGCAGGTTATTTTTAAACGAAGGATTAAGCTCCGTAAAAACCGGTAATATTTTGTGCCGTAAAAAATTACGTTGAAAGACAACCTCGTTGTTACTTGAGTCTTCTCTGAATTCAATATAATTCTGAGCTGCAAATTGTTCAATGTCAACACGACTTGCAAACAATAACGGCCTGATAATATTTCCTGCCTTTTCTTTTATACCGGTTAAACCTTTTATTCCGGTTTTACGCGACAGGTTCAGAAAAAATGTTTCAATCAAATCATCCTGGTGATGGGCTGTTGCAATAAAATCAAAGCCGTTTTCAGCACGAACTTTATCAAAATATTCATACCTCAATTCACGTGCTGCCATTTCTATTGAGATTCCACTTAGCCGGGCATATTCTTGGGTTTCAAACTTTTTAAAAAAAGCAGGCACTCCATGAATTAAAACCTGTGTCCTTACAAATTCCTCATCCTGGTCAGATTCTTCGCCCCTGAGCTGAAAGTTGCAATGAACAATTCCGTAATCAAAACCCGATTTTTCGAACAGGTGCAAAAGTACCATACTGTCAATGCCCCCGCTTACAGCCAGCAACACTTTTTGATTCTGTTCAAAAAGCTGTTTTTCTTTAATATTTTCGACGAATTTATCGAGCATTATTATTCATTTTCCCCACAAGGGATATAATATTCAAAATTACTTCAACAGATTTTAACATGGAAGGAATTGGTATAAATTCGAACGGCCCGTGAAAATTATGCCCACCAGCGAATACATTCGGGCAGGGCAACCCGTCGTATGAAAGCCGTGCTCCATCTGTTCCTCCGCGAATAGCTTTTATTTTGGGTTCCACTCCTGCCTGTAACATCGCCTGTTTTGCAATTTCAACCACATGCATTACCGGTTCTATTTTTTTACGCATGTTAAAATACTGGTCTTTTAACTCCAGTTCAACCAGGTTTTTACCGTATTCAACATTGAGTATCTGTACAACATCCTTCAGAAACTGTTTTTTCTGTTCATATTTTTCAAAACTATGATCACGGATTAAGTACTTTAGCTCTGCTTTTTCCACATTTCCGTTCAACGAAAGAAGATGATAGAATCCTTCGTACTTTTCGGTATGCTCAGGGCGCTGGCTTGCAGGTAACATCCCAATTAATTTATGAGCCACGAGCAGAGCATTAACCATTTTATTTTTAGCTGCTCCGGGGTGAACACTTCGTCCGTTAATTTTAATTTTAGCCCCTGCAGCATTAAAATTCTCAAACTCCAGTTCTCCAATCTCGCCACCATCCAAAGTATAGGCAAAATCAGCTCCAAACTTCTTCACTTCAAAATGGTCAGTTCCTTTGCCAATCTCTTCGTCGGGTGTAAAAGCAAGCCTTATTATTCCGTGTTGAATTTCATTAGAATTGAGCAGAATTTCTGCGGCTGTTACAATCTCAGCTACACCGGCTTTATCGTCGGCCCCCAAAAGGGTAGTTCCATTGGCAGTAATAATAGACTGGCCTTTATAATTCAGAATTTCCGGAAATTCCTTTGGGTCAATGGTCACTCCATTATTAAGTTTCACCGGATTTCCATCATAGTTTTCAATAATTTGTGGATTTACATTCTCGCCAGAAAAATCGGGGCTGGTATCGACATGGGCAATAAAACCAACCACCGGTTTATTATCACTTCCTTTTGCAGGGATGACGGCTGTTACATAACCGTATTTATCCATTTCAACTTCGCTTAACCCAATCGCTTTTAGTTCTTCCACGAGCTTTTCCATAAAATCGAGCTGACGAATTGTACTCGGGTATGTTTTACTTTCCGGGTCTGAAGTGGTGTGATGTTTCGCGTAATTAATAAATCTTTCTACTACTTTTTCCATCTAATTCTTCTAATTTAATATGCTTCTAAAAAGACAAGGTGTGTCTTGTCTCTACTGTTATCTGTGACTGTTATCTCTCTCTAAACATCATCGGAAGGGAAACTAAAGCCCAGCCGTTTACCGGTAGTCATTTTCGAGTGACTAATTTTTTTCCGCATCTGGTCTACTGTTGCCATTTTTACCTGGTCGTAGTGAGGAACCAGTAAATCAAATTCGATACTGAACTGAATTGCGGTTTCAATTATCTGCCTCAAAATTCCGGGAGAAATAGTGTCTATTGCAAAATCCTTTACTGTCTCATCAGTCTGTTTTTTCCCTTCAACAAAAAAGTGGTTGTCTTTATTTATAAAAATACGGGCAACCAAATATCCCAGGTCGTTTAACCGGTTGTATTTAAAAGAATCGGCCAGAAAATTATAAATATTTATTATCCCGCAATAAGAACGTATCGGGTCTTCTTTTATGTATTTGGTGTTCCAAACAGGGTGTTTATCATCGAATTCAAATACATTCGAGTGCATACTGAAAATCAGTAAATCACCGCCAATTTTAAATTCGGTTTCAAATGGTCCACGATCTTTATAGTAAGGTAAAACTGCATCAGTTACCTTACTTTCAATAGCTGACACGTAATCTTTTTCCAGTTGATTCAATACTTTTTTCAGAATTACAAAGGTCTGTTTTGTATTGTAGTAGACTTTCTGTTTTACCGAAGATTTTATAACCAGTGCCTCAAGAAACGATTTTCTAACTTCTTTGTCTTTCATATCAGATAAATTTGAAACCTAAAAATACATAATCCGGTAGTTATAAAAAAAGAAAGCAGCCCAATTGAGCTGCCTTTTTATAAATTAAGGATGCCATTCTGTATTTTTACAACACAGACAGATGGTACCCTTGCTAATATGCCTGTGCATACAATACCCTTCGTTTTGAAGGCTTTCCTGTGTAAATACAAACGCCCTCTTCTTCTTCGTACTCCAAAGGCAGACAACGAACTGTTGCTTTTGTTTCACTCTTTATTTTGTCTTCTGTTTCAGGAGTCCCATCCCAGTGAGCTAAAACAAAACCACCTTTATTTTTTATCACCTCTTTAAATTCTTCGTAGGTGTCAACCTTGGTAGTATTCTCTTTTCTGAAGTCGAATGCTTTTTGGAAAATGCTATTTTGAATATCCTCAAGAAGGTTTTCAATGTAATCCTCAATTCCTTCCAGCTGAGTAATATTTTTTTCCAGGGTATCTCGCCGTGCAACCTCAACCGTACCATTTTCCAAATCGCGTGGCCCCATTGCCAAACGAACCGGAACACCTTTTAATTCGTATTCGGCAAATTTCCAGCCCGGTTTTTTTGTATCGGCATCGTCGTATTTTACTGAAATGCCTTTAGCTTTTAGTTTTACGATAACTTCATCTACTTTTTCGGTTATAGCCGCCAGCTGCTCATCCTTTCTGTAAATAGGAACAATTACCACTTGGAATGGAGCCAATTTTGGAGGAAGAACCAAACCATTATCGTCGGAATGCGCCATTATTAAAGCTCCCATTAAACGAGTTGAAACACCCCAGGATGTTGCCCAAACATACTCCTCTTTTCCCTCTTTGGTGGCAAATTTAACATCGAATGCTTTGGCAAAATTCTGTCCCAGAAAGTGCGATGTACCAGATTGCAATGCTTTTCCATCCTGCATTAATGCCTCTATTGAATAAGTTTCAATGGCTCCTGCAAAACGTTCATTTTCCGATTTTAATCCTTTAATCACCGGAACTGCCATAAAATTCTCAGCAAAATCGGCATAAACACCTATCATCCTTTCAGTCTCTTCAATCGCTTCCTGCTTTGTTGCATGTGCCGTATGCCCTTCCTGCCAAAGAAATTCTGCAGTACGCAAAAACAAACGGGTACGCATTTCCCAACGAACAACATTTGCCCACTGGTTGATTAAAATTGGCAAATCGCGGTACGACTGTATCCAGTTTCTGTATGTATTCCATATTATTGTTTCAGAAGTTGGCCGAACGATTAATTCTTCTTCCAGTTTTGCATCCGGATCTACTACTATCCCTCCATTTTCCTCATCGTTTTTGAGGCGGTAATGGGTAACAACTGCACACTCTTTTGCGAATCCTTCAACATGGGCGGCCTCTTTACTAAAAAACGACTTGGGGATAAATAATGGGAAATAAGCATTTTGGTGCCCCGTTTCCTTAAACATCCTGTCCAGCTCCGCCTGCATTTTCTCCCAAATCGCATATCCGTAAGGTTTTATTACCATACTCCCCCTTACTGCAGAGTTCTCTGCTAAATCGGCTTTTATGACCAAATCCTGGTACCATTGCGAGTAATTTTCACTACGTGGTGTTAATTCTTTTGCCATATTTTAATATTTGGTACAGATTTTGTTTTATTATTTTTGTTTTGAGCTTACAAATAAAGTAATTATTATTGACATTAAATAAACGGAGGATTAGTTATGAAATCAAGATTAACATTATTGGGGCTGATGGCACTTTTTCTTGGTGCCTGCACGACTGGGGGTTACGTTTCCAGCACTTATTCGGATGATATCTATTTCAATCCGGGCGATGTTCCGCCTCCGATTACAGTTGAAGAAAAAGTAGCTGAAAAACCGGTTGAAGATCCGGCACATACCATGATTATCAGTGATATTGAGAAAAATGAAGATGGTACAAACACCATGAACAACTACATTTTTGAAGGCAGTGAAGAAGATGCAGATGTGTTGCGTTACAATATGGAGCAGATGGAGATGGAAGAAAGCGACACTACTATCTATTACAACGACGATGAATTAAAATATGTTATTAACAATTATTACGATGGCGATGAGTTGGATTACGCTTATCGTATTCGTCGTTTCCACCGCCCATATTTTTACGATCCGTTTTACTGGGACAGTTGGAGTTATTATGACCCATTTTACAGTTATGGTTATGGACCGTCATGGTCTCTATCCTGGAGCATGGGATGGGGCTATCCTTACTATGGTTGGGGTTATCCTTCATACGGTTGGGGATATCCTTATTATGGATGGGGTTACCCATATTACGGATATGGATATGGTTATTATAATCCATACTATTGTTATGGAGGCGGATACTACGGCGGGGGTTATTATGGTGGAGGATATTACTACGGCGACGGTGGTTATTATTCTGGAAACAACAGATACGAACAAAGAAGGACAACCGGAACCAATGTATACAGAAGCGATGACGGAAGAAGAACTTCTGCCGCTGCAGCTTCTGCATCAAATAACAGACGAAATGGTTCAGGTATAAATTCCGATGTTGATAAAAGTGCACGAAGAGGTACTACAAATGCTGTCAATACCAGAACAACGGCTAAATCAGCCACCAGCACACGTGTTTTAACAGAAAAACGCAGAACTACCAATTCTCCAAATTATACCAGGACAGCAACAACAGGCAATACAAAAAGTGTCCGGACACAAAGTTATACCCGGCCAGGAACTACAACAAAAAGCCGGAGTTACACCCGACCAAGTACCAACAGTTATACAAAACCGAGGATTGTTAGTAGCAGTTCAAGATCAACCTCAGGTTACTCAAAAGCTAAAACAAGTTCAGCATATAACAGGTCGTACAGAGAGAGTTCTACTTATAACAGAAGCTCAAGCCGTGGAAGTTCATCAAGAAGTTACAGTACACCTTCGTCATCGAAATCGAGCAGCTATAGGAGCAGTTCTTCGTCGAGAAGCAGTGGAAGTAGTTACAGAAGTAGCGGAGGCAGTTCCAGAAGTAGTGGCTCCTCTTATTCCAGTGGTGGTGGAGGTGGCTCCAGAGGTTCTTCAGGTAGCTCTTCAGGAAGTTCTTCATCCAGTGGTGGTGGAAGAAGACGATAACCTGTCTAAATAATAAAAATCAGTACAAACAATTAATTACTATTGCCATGAATAAAAATATAGTCATAATAATAATTACGTTATTCTTTCCTTTTCTGATTAATGCACAGGATTTGGCCGATGCTTTAAGATATTCCAATATCCATGTATCGGGTACCGCTCGTGCCGGAGGAATGGGAAATGCTTTCGGAGCCCTGGGAGGCGATTTTACATCGGTAAGTATTAATCCGGCCGGGCTTGGCCTTTACAGAGCAGGAGAATTTGTTGTAACACCTAAATTCACTAACAATTCGGTTGAAGGTAATTACATGAATACATCGATGGAAGAGAGTAAATACAATTTTGCCTTGAATAATATCAGTTATGTTACAACCTTTTCTACCCAAGCCAGAAGTGAAGCCGGCCTTATAAATGTTAACCTTGGGATAGGTTATAACAGGCTGAAAGATTTCAACAGTAATTTTCTTGCAGGAGCAGGTGGTGTTGAAAGTTCGTTTTTAGACGATTTTATAGAAAATGCCAACGGCGAAGATCCAAATGCCGGCTGGAGTGAATTTTACGAAGAACTAGCTTATTATAATCCTGAAACCGAAACCGGGGCAGATTTAATTTATTACGATGAAGAAGCAGGATTATGGAGAAGTGACATCCAGATTAATCCATTCGATGAAAACATTAACAACTACGAACATGCCCAGCGCAAAAGCATGTCGCGGCAGGGTGCAATCGATGAATACTCTTTTGCTGTTGGTTTAAATTTTAATCATAAATTTTACCTGGGAGCATCACTTGGGGTAACAGATATTTATTACAAAGAAACATCGACTTTTGAGGAGTGGGACGAGGCCGGTTCAATACCCAAGTTCGAAAGTATGCAATTCGACAGCTATTTAAAAACAACCGGTACCGGGTACAACTTTAAATTCGGGGTGATATATAAACCAATAAACGAAATAAGGTTGGGAGCATCAATTCATACTCCAACTTTTTATAACCTGCACGACTTTTTTCATACTTCAATGTATTCGTATAATATTTTTGAAGAGTACGGACCAATTAACGATGAAGCACATTCTCCGTACCTGAATTACGATTATGATTTGGAAACTCCTTTACGTGCCACATTCAGCGGTGCTGCTGTTATTGCAAAAAAAGGATTAATAAGCATTGATTATGAGTATGTTGATTATGGAAGCTCCAAACTGCGTAGAGGTGGAGACGGGTACAATTTTACAGATGAGAACGCGGATATTAGCGATGCTTATAAATCTGTAGGAAATATTAGAATTGGTGGCGAACTTAGAACAACTGATGCTTTAACTTTACGTGCCGGTTACGAGTATTATCCTTCGGCCTATAAATCAGAATCGCTTGGAAGTACACAACCTAAGGCTGATGATAAATTTATGGTTTATTCTGCCGGATTGGGTTACCGCATAGGAAGTTTCACATTCGATGTTGCTTATCGTTTGTCGGATAAAGAAGAATTTGAACTGCCTTATGCTGCTCCTTACGCCAGTTATTACCCAAAACCATCGCCAATTGCATTTAATACTACAAACCACGATGTACTGTTTACATTGGGATTTAAATTCTAAAAAAAACTACAAAATATTTCAGGAAAGGTGCAGACTTTTAGTTTGCGCCTTTTTTTATGAATTCAATTTCTGAAGAAAGTTATCCTTATAGCTTAAACTAACCGGTAATTTATAATCGACAATTTTAACCATATTCCCTTCAATATAAACCACTTTTGGAAGTGAGACAACATATGATTTATGAATTCTTACAAACTGATTATCGGGCAGTTGCTCAATAAATTCTTTCATCGTTCCATGGACCATGAGTGTATTTTCTACGGTTACAAACCGTACATAATCGCCCTGAGCTTCGAGGTATAAAATTTCATCGAAATTAATACGGTAATCTTTCTTATTGGCCCGCACCATAATATGTCGTGCTGTCTCTGGCTCATCTTTTGCCGAAAAACGCTCAATGGCTCTGTTTAGCGCAACTCTGAACCGTTCGAAAGAAACAGGTTTTAGCAGGTAATCAACCGCATCAATTTCAAAACCTTCAATTGCAAATTCGGGGTAAGCAGTTACCAAAATAAAAAGTGGTGGTTCTTTTAAACTTTTAATCAAACCAATTCCGGTTAACCGGGGCATATTAATGTCGAGAAACAACAAATCAACTTTCTCTTTCTTCAACACTTCTCCAGCCTCCAGGGCATCGTTACAAATTGCTACCAGACTAAGCTCAGGACACAAACTCACGAATTCTTCAATCACATCCTGCGAAAGAGGTTCGTCGTCAACAATTATGCAGTTCAGTTTCATTTTTATTTCAGTTGCAACTGTAAAAGTACTTTAAATGTATTTCCGTTATTCAAAATTTTTAAAGAATGCGTACCAGGGTATAATAAATCCAATCGTTTTTTTACATTTTCAATGCCAATTCCTTTATATTTCGAATCGTTTATCGGAACGGCTTTTCCTTTACTGTTTTCAATCTCAAAATTTAATACTTTACCCGAAACTTCGAGCCTTATTTTTACGAAAGCTTTTTTTACTCCGCTTTTTAAACCGTGTTTAAAACTATTCTCAACAAACGGAAGAAACAGAAGTGGCGCAACTTTTTTGCCTTTGATCTCCCCCACTGTTTCGAATTCAATTTTATTGTCCTCTTTCGTTCTCAGGTTTTGTAGCTCGATATAATTATTGACCATATCTACTTCTTTCTCAAGCAAAATTAAATCCACATCCGAGTCGTAAATTATATGCCGCACTAAATCGCTTAGCTGTACTATTTTTCCGGGCACCTCCTGCGAACTTTTCCGGGCCAGGCTGTAAATGCTGTTTAACGAGTTAAAAAGAAAATGCGGATTGATTTGCGATTTCAGGGCTTTCAGCTCCGATAAAGTTTTCTCTTTTTCTATCTCCTGTAAACGGAACCATCCGCGTGCCAGCCGAAACAGGCTGGTGATAAAAAGATAAATGATGAAATAGAGCGAGATATCCCAGAAACTGTAGTACGCAATAAAATAATAGCCTCTGAAAACAAAATCTATCCAGCTGTCGAACAGCATAATATAAAAGCCCGAACCTAAAGCTACCAGGAGTAAAACCGTAATTCCATATAAAAAATATCGTTCACGCTGCCACAGCAGCGGAAATAACACCCGGAGATTTAAATAAACAATTGAAACGATTGGAATATGAAAAATGGCCGTATAAACCAGATCAATCTGCTTAACCTCTGCCGAAACCTTTAAAATGTTCATTAAAATAATAAACGATAAACACCAAAACAGGACATGTTGCAGTGTCCTGTCTTTTACCAAACGGGTAAAAACTATTTTAAAATAACGTAACATCCTATTTTTTATGTAAAATCACCTCTAATCCATCTTTAAAAGCCTCCTCCGAATTTACATATTTTGTTACAAACTTCTGAAGCTCCTTTGGTTTGGCTGTGAGTAAAATAAAATCGTCGCTCTCCTCGTGGTGAATCCTGATTCTGTTCTCTTTAATTAAATCTTCCATCCACTCTTGATCGAACCAGTTAATTATCAATTTATCCTTTTCTACCGTCAATTTAGCAAAAGTATGCACCGGAATAATATGAAAGGAAGCCAAATCCAGGTATTCATCCTCCTCTTCTAAATAAAAATCCAGGAAATAGTGGCCGCCAAGTTCAATAATATGAACACTAAATATTGATTTTAATTCTACATCGTCTTCCCGCGTAGTTAGTTTTAAAATATAGGACGTACTATCAATATTTTTCATGTCCTTTTTACCAAAATAGCCGTGTTTAAAACTCCAATCCATTTCTGCTTTATCATTGTCCAGCCATTCATTGCTTTTCCAATCTCCAATTAAAATATCGTTTGGAAACAAATCCTTTTCGGTGTAAAGCGGATAAAACGAGTAAACCACACACCCCGAAAAAAACAGGGCCATAAATAAACCGATGATTAAATTCCGTGTTTTCATTTTTTCAATTTTGAATTTATGAATCAAATGTAAGACGAGATATCCATTCATAGCTACTTTTTTCGTTGTTATGTTATTTTTTGTCGTTGAGTTAGAAAAATGATGGCAGGCAGGTTGAGCGAAGTAGTACTTTCATAAGGATGCACTGCAAAAAGAAAAGCCGGACGATAAAATCCGGCTTTGAAATAATGAGGTATTTTTTTAAAACAAATAATTCAACCCAATATAAAGGCCTGAATCGCCGTCGCGTTCGTCGGCAGCAAAACCATAATCAATTGCAACGATAAAATTCTGGTTCATAACAATTCGTAATCCGGCACCATACGAGAAATGCATTTTTTCGGCATCGGCGTCGTAATAATCGGCCAGTGGACTTGGATAAATAGCAATTGTGTTGACATTTTCAAAACTTTCAATTTTTTTAGTCACCTGCCCAAAATCGGCAAATGCATTTAATCCCAAATAAAAATTGTTGTTAATGAATTGAAAACGAGCAAATTTCCATCGTGCCTCAATGTTTCCGTAAAAAAAGCCATCTCCAACAATACGGTTGCGGCGAATTCCGCGTAACGATTTTGCTCCACCCAATCCTTCCGACATTGCACCTTTCATAACTGAGGTAATTACCTGACTCTGGTAATAATACGGGACATGACCGGCAATGGTAGTTTGATAAGCCAACCTGTAAACGAGTGATAAATCATCAGGAATAAGTGTGAAATACTGCCTGTGTGTTAATTTAATTTTGGCAAACGAACTTTCACCACCTAAAAACTCCGGTGCTCCTACCAGTACTGCTTCTGTCCAAACTCCTTTCATCGGGTTAGGTTTATTATCGCGGGTGTCAAAAACTAATCCTGCTTTTAATGTAGGGACAAAACCGCCATCAATTTCTTCTTCGTTTATTATGCCCCACTCCTGGTATTTCTCGAAAAGCCCGGGTTGCTCATCAACCGAAGGTAGTTGTTCACTTTCATCTTTACCTTTATTCATCCGATCAACGTCAACAGATTTTATTTTAAAGTTTAACAAATTTATACCGGCTGCCCAGCCAAGTTTATCACCTGCCAGTTTCCCCTGTAAATCTATTTTAAACCGAAACATATTACGGTCGTACTTATAAAACATTCGGGTTTTATAATCGGGCTCCGCATCTTCAATCCAACCGGGATTTACAACTGCATCATACCCGTTAAATCCATAAAAATCATACGCCCTGTCAGAAAGCAAACTTATATCAACCGAAGTTTGTAATCCTTTTATCAACCTGTCAGAATCGTAATAAAAACGGTTAATTCCACTTCCTTTTGTAAATCTCGATATTTCGAAATATAATTTATGGTTGTAAGAAGGATACCGGCTGCCATCGCCATAATTATATAAATCAACTAATGCACCGTACTGAAATCCTAAATCAGTATCGAAGGTAATTGTGGGAAGGGCGCCAAAATTCCACCCGTCTTTTGTAACTTCCTCCTGAGAGAATACCAGTGTAAATGTAAAAACAAGGATAAATGAGAAAAGTAGCTTTTTCATAATGATGTTTTATTTAATTAAGATGCTGAACCGTTTTTTTTAGAATTCTTTATTATTGAAATGAGAAAACTAATATAGAAAAAATTTATGTTGAATATTAAAATTTACGAATTGATATGAGATATGACATTGGCATTATTAAAATATTTATTTTCCTTTGAATTTCTTTTGTAAAAAATCTAAAACTAAAACTAAAAACCATATAGGATGAAAACGAATCGTAGAAATTTTTTCCAGATAGCAGGAGCTGCAGGAGCTGGCATCATGTCTGGCGGACTTACATCGTGCAATCAACCGGGATCTTCTGAACAAAGCTCGAATCTACAAGAAATAAAAGCTGCTTCAGAAAAAAAACATCCTCAACATTTCAATATGTGTGGTTATGCAGCACCAAAACTTGAAACTGTCCGGATTGGTTTTATCGGGCTGGGAAGCCGTGGGCCAGGTGCAGTGGAACGAATGGCAAAAATTGAAGGTGTTGAAATTGTTGCATTATGCGATAAAGATGCAGAATGTGTAAAAAAAGGCCAGCAGATTCTTGAAAAGAATGGTTTACCACTGGCAAAAGAATACGGAGGAACTGAGGATGTTTGGAAAGAATTATGTGAAAGTCCAGATATTGATCTTGTTTATATTGCCACCCCCTGGAAGTTACACACTCCCATGGCAGTTTATGCCATGGAGAACGGGAAACACGCTGCCACAGAAGTACCTGCTGCTGTTACGGTTGAGGAAGCCTGGCAATTAGTAGAAACATCGGAACGTACAAAAAAACATTGTATGATGTTAGAAAACTGCTGTTATGACTTTTTTGAACTGCTAACGCTAAATATGGCCAGACAAGGGTTCTTTGGAGAAGTTGTACATGTAGAAGGTGCATATATTCATGATTTACGTAAGAGTAATTTCAACAAAGAAGGGTATTCTGACATGTGGAGGTTAATTGAGAACCAGACCAGAAACGGCAACTTATACCCTACACACGGGCTTGGACCAGTTTGCCAGGTTCTAAACATTAACCGTGGCGATAAAATGGATTATCTCACATCGCTTTCTACCAACGACTTCCAAATGGGAGTAATAGCAACTGAAAAAGCCACAGAGGATGATTTCTTTAAACCTTTTGATACCGACGCCTACCGTGGAAATATGAATACTACTCTGGTAAAAACAGCCAAAGGCAAATCAATTCTTATCCAGCATGATGTAACCAGTCAAAGGCCATATTCAAGAATTCATTTGGTTAGTGGTACTGAAGGAATAGCCAGGAAATGGCCGATGCCCGGAAAAATAGCAAAAGGTCATAGTTGGTTTGATGAAGACGAATTTAAAGAGCTTGAGAAACAATATACACCTGAAATTACAAATCTGGTAGGTGAAATGGCCAAAAAGATTGGCGGTCACGGTGGTATGGATTTTATGATGGACTGGCGGTTAATTGATTGTCTCAGGAATGGAATCCCTCTGGATCAAGATGTTTATGATGCTGCCCTTTGGAGTGTTATTGCTCCATTGAGCGAATGGTCGGTAGCCAACCGTTCCAATTCTATAGAAGTGCCGGATTTTACGAACGGAGCCTGGAAAGAGAATAAACCTGTTGATGTTTCCCTTTCACAAGGAGGGAATACGGGTGTTCGCATTAAAGCGAAGACTGAAAGCCAGTTGAATGTATAAATTAGATAAAAATTTTGTACTCTCATTTAAAAAAAAATTCTAACATTAAAATTTATTACATAATAAAAGCAATACAATGAAAACAAACAGGAGAAATTTTTTCCAGATTGCTGGTGTTGCAGGAGCAGGAGCACTAACCGGTGGATTATCCTCGTGTAATCAGCCACAGGAAGAGCAATCGGCAATGCAGCACATAAAAGATGCAGCCATTAACACCAATCCTCAACAGTTTAATATGTGCGGTTATGCTGCACCTAAACTCGATAAAGTACGTGTTGGTTTTGTAGGTATTGGAGACCGTGGTTCGGGTGCTGTTAAAAGAATGACTTACATTGATGGGGTTGAAATTGTTGCACTTTGCGATATTCGTCAGGCAGCAGTTGATGGTGGTCAGAATATTTTACAGGAAGCTGGCTTACCAAAAGCCAAAGAGTTTGTTGGTGGCGACGAGGAGTTTAAAAAACTATGTGACAGCGGCCTTGTTGATCTGGTTTATACCGCAACTCCATGGGAATGGCATGTTCCGGTTTCGCTGGCTGCAATGAATGGAGGGTGCCATGCTGCAGTTGAGGTTTCGGCGGCAAAAACTATGGACGAATGCTGGGAACTTGTTGAAACATCGGAAAGCACGAAAAAACACTGTGTAATTCTTGAAAACTGTTGTTACGATTTCTTTGAATTATTAACCTTGAATATGGCACGCCAGGGAGTATTTGGCGATTTAATACATGGCGAAGGTGCATACATTCACGACCTGGACTATTGGCACTTTAATAAACCAGAAGACGAGAAAATGACTGATGGTGCCTACACAAAAATGTGGCGTCTGCACGAAAATAAACGTAAAGCCAATGTTTACCCCACTCACGGGCTGGGACCTATTTGCCAGGCAATGAACATTAACCGTGGCGATAAAATGGATTATCTCACGGCCATGATGTCGGAAGATTTTACGCTGAAAAACAGGATAAAAGAAAAAGCAAAAGAAGATCCTTTCTTTGAACAATTCCTGGATTGGGAGATGCGAGGCAACATGGATATGCAAATGATTAAAACAGCCAAAGGCCGTACAATTATGATTCAGCACGATATCAGCTCACCACGTCCCTATTCACGTATTCATATGCTCAGCGGAACAAAAGCTTTTGCCCAGAAATGGCCGTTAAAGCATATTGCATTCGGACACGACATTGCAGACGATGCAAAAATGGCTGAACTTAAAGAAAAATACGAACCTGAAATTATTAAAAGAGTTGGAGAGATGGCCAAACAGGTAGGTGGCCACGGCGGAATGGACTTTATTATGGACTGGCGGTTAATCGATAGCCTGCGCAATGGACTTCCGATGGATATGGATGTTTACGATGCAGCTGCCTGGAGTTGTATAACCCCGCTCAGCGAATGGTCGATTGCCAATGGCTCGAAACCGATTGAAATTCCTGACTTCACACGAGGAGCCTGGAAAACAAATAAACCTGTTAATCTCACTCTCGAAGGTGGAGGCACAACCAAAGTACGTAATTTAAAAGATGCCGATTCTGAAGGACAACTAAATGTTTAATATATAAGACATTATCTAAATTATTTTATTGAAATTAAAAGAGGGTAGCTAATTAATTTATAGTTACCCCCTTTTATTTTCAAGATCTTTATAATTTTAAATTTTTATTACAACAATTTATTATTAACTAAAATAGATCCGATGAAGATAAGGTTGATATTTCTGTTTTCGCTGATTCTGCTTGCAATAATATCCGGATGCAACTCCAAAAAATCGGGGAATAAACCAGACCAAGGAGCCGACAGTGACCAGGTTCAAGACAGTAAAACTACGGCCCGTACACTCGGGCTTGCATATCTCGAAGAAAACAAATTAGACGAAGCGGAAGCCCAGTTCATCAAGCTAACAGAACTGGCTCCCGACGAGGCAATTGGTTATGCTAATCTGGGGCTTGTTTACCTTCGAAAAGGCGAATATGAAAAAGCAGAAATCCAGCTAAAAAAAGCAATCGAACTCGATCCCGACGATGCAAACATACGGCTAAACCTGGCCAACGTATATAAAATGAGCAACGAGTCGGAAAAATCTATTGAAGTTCTTGAACAAACCATTGAGATGAATCCTGAGCACCTTCAGTCTCTTTATAGCCTTGCTGAAAAATATGAAGGTTCATCAGAAATGAACTCAATGCTGCAATGGGAAAAATATTTAAACAAAATAGTTGAGGTTTCGCCGGAGAATATAACTGCCCGACTTCATCTTGTTGAGGTATTGCTAAGAAATAAAAAGAGTGACGAGGCCTTAAAAAACCTGGAAGAAACAGCCAGAATATACCCCGGCTTTCCGGAAGAAGCAAAGAATCATTTTATAATAGCTGTTGAATCTTTACATGCTGGCAATTTTGATAATGCGCTCACCAACGTTCTTATCTTTCACAATTATTTAAAAATTACCAATCCCTATCAGAAAGCTATGGCTGAACTGAAAGGAGCAAAAAGTACCACAGTTGGTATCCCTGTAATTACATTCAACAAACCTGCTTCGGTTTTTCTTGCTGAAGGAGAAACCATTCTGGATGCTATTTATTTTTCCGATGTTAGCTCGGCAGCCGGTTTAGATATTATTCAGGCTTCTAAACAACAATCAGATACCCCTCCCATTCATTTTGCACTGGGAGATATGGATCATGATGGCGATCAGGACCTTTACGTCGGGCCACAAAATTCAAGTAGAGGAGGAGAAAACTACCTTTTAAAAAATGATATGGGAAGTTTTACGGATATATTGGAAAAATCCGGGATTTCGCATAAAGGGAAAGAATCATCTGCAATTTTTGCTGATTACGACAATGATGGATTTCTTGATTTATTTGTAGTAAAAGAAGGCAAAGACATACTCTACAAAAACGCGGATATAGAAACATTTAAAGATGTAACTAAAAACTCGGTAAAAGACAAACTCGAAGGAGGTAATTCTGCCCTTTTCTTCGATATGGATCATGAAGGAGACCTGGATCTCTTCGTGGCTAAAAATGGGAAAAATGCGCTGTATCGAAACAACTCAGACGGAACATTTTCTGATTACACAGTTCATGCAGGTTTGGTTACAAATGAAAATAAAAGTGTAGATGCCTGTTTTGGTGATTTCGACGATGACGGCGACATTGATTTATTTGTTCTGAACGAAAATGCTGAAAATATATTATACACCAACGAGCGAGAAGGCAGGCTAAAAGATATTACAAAAGAAAGCGGATTACAGAGCAACCTAAGCAGCAGCGCAGTGGCGGCCGGCGATTACAATAACGATGGTTACATCGATTTGCTGATAGCCGGAAAGGAGAGAACAGGTTACCGGTTAATGAAAAACAATGGTGATGGTACATTTTCGGCTGATAAAAATGCCGGGAATATATTTAACACAATAGGTGATGTTGCAGGATACGATATCGTATTCTTCGATTTCGACAACGATGGTTTCCTCGATATTCTTGTAGCCGGAAAAGCAGAAGCTCCGGGAGAAAGAGGTATTTTTCTTTTTCACAACAATGGAAACGGAACATTTGATAACACTTCAGACCTGCTTCCCGAGGATTTAACCAATGGTTACCAAATCGGCATTTTCGATTATAACGAAGACAGCGATCTCGATATCTTTATTGCAGATTTTAACGGTGGATTACATCTTCTGAGAAACGATGGAGGCAATGCAAACCACCTTCTGAAAATGCAGCTTGTTGGAATACGTACCGGAAGCGGAAAAAATAACCATTACGGGATTGGTGCAAAAGTTGAGGTTCGTGCAGGCGATTTGTACCAGATGAAAACAATAACTGAACCGAATATCAGCTTTGGTTTGGGAGCAAGAACAAGTGCCGATGTGGTAAGGATTTTATGGACAAACGGAACTCCTCAAAATATTTTTTCTCCGGGTAGTGACCAGGCTTTAATCGAAGAGCAACAGCTAAAAGGCTCTTGCCCGTTTTTATATACCTGGAACGGGAAAGAATATACTTTCGCAAAAGATATTATGTGGCGCAGCGCATTGGGAATGCCTTTGGGAATAATGGGTGGAACGCAAATGTACGGATTTGCAGAAGCCTCGAAAGAATATCATAAAATTCCCGGTTCACTTCTGGTACCCAAAAACGGGAAATACTCGATTCAGGTAACCGAAGAACTCTGGGAAACCATTTATTTCGACGAAGTACAACTGGTTACGCTAGACCATCCCGATTCGGTTGATGTGTACATCGACGAAAGATTTACACCACCACCCTACCCTGAAACAAAAATATACACAGTTACCGAAAAAATTTATCCAAAGTCGGCAACAGATGGAAAAGGGAACAATTTGCTGCCTCTTATTACTGAAAAAGACAATAAGTATGTTTCCGGATTTTTACAAGACCGTTATCAGGGAATTACCGAAACCACAAAAATAATACTCGATCCGGGGGAATTCTCTGAAACCGGCAACCTCTGCCTGTTTATGAATGGCTGGATATTTCCTACCGATGCAAGCATTAATTACGCCATCTCCCAAACCGATATAATTAGTACCACTTCACCCTATTTGCAGGTAATTAACGCCGATGGAGAGTGGGAAACAGTTATTGAGAATATGTGGTTTCCGGAAGGAAAAAGCAAGACACTTATTACCGACTTATCAAATATTTTTCTTTCCAACGATCACCGGATTCGCATTTGTACAAACATGGAAATATACTGGGATCATATTTTCTTTGCATACAATCGTGCTGAGATTCCGGTAAAAAGAAACCAACTGCAACCCGTTTCTGCAGACCACCATTACCGGGGTTTTTCAAAGCTTTACCGTAAAGGCGGCAGATACGGACCACACTGGTTCGATTATAACGATGTAACTTCCGAACCGAAATGGAGAGATTTAACCGGAAATTATACCCGTTTTGGAGATGTAACCGAGCTCTTGCTGTACCCTGACGATATGTATATTATAGCAAATGCAGGCGAAGAAACCACCATTGAATTTGATGCTTCGTGTGCCGATAATTTACCAAAAGGCTGGAAAAGAGACTTTCTGATTTATACAGTGGGTTGGGTAAAAGACGGCGATTTAAACACTGCCACTGGGCATACCGTTTTGCCATTGCCTTGTCATGGTATAACCCAGTATCCTTACAATATGGAAAAAAGTTATCCGCAAGACAAAGAACATATAGAATATCAGAAAAAATATAATACCAGAGTAGTAAGCACTGATGAATTTAGAAGGGCTGTTGCAAATAACAATTAACCTTACTTATTATTGAATGGGAAAATGAATGGTTTTATTACAATATTGCTTCTTTTATTCGGACCACAAATCGTTTCTGCTCAAAATAAAACAAAAGAGAAACTTTTTACTGTACTATCTTCAGAACAAACTAACATAACTTTCAACAATAAAATTAAGGATGAGAAAGACCGAAGTATCCTGTTGTATTCCAATTATTACGGCGGTGGTGGTGTAGGTATTGGCGATATTAATAACGACGGGCTGCAGGATATTTATTTTACAGGTAATCTTGTTGGCGATCAGCTTTACCTAAATAAAGGCAATATGGTTTTCGAAGATATTTCGAAAAAAGCAGGTATTGCTGATAACGGCTCGTGGACATCGGGAGTGATTATGGGCGATGTAAATAACGACGGTTATACCGATATTTATGTTACTTGTGAATTATATGATTTTAAGCCCGAACTGCGGCATAATAAGCTGTACATAAATAATGGCGACAATACATTTACCGAAAGTGCCAAAGCATATGGTATAGACGATAACCAGAGAACAAGACATGCGATATTTTTAGATTACGATAAGGATGGCGACTTAGACCTTTACCTGCTTAATCAACCACCAAATCCGGGCGACTACTCACCTTTTTATAATACCGAGCTGTTAAAAGAAGAATTTACTGCCAGGTTATATCAAAACAGGGGAAATATATTTGTTGACGTTACCAAAGAGGCCGGATTAATAAATCCCAGCTTTCCGAACAGTGCAACTGCCAGCGATTTTAACGGTGATGGTTGGACCGATATTTACGTAGCAAACGATTACTGGATGCCTGACTGTATGTACATTAATAATGGCAATGGTACGTTTACCAACGAAATTCATGAAAGGTTGAAGCACATCACATTCAGCAGTATGGGAGTTGATGCCGGCGACATAAATAACGACTGCAAACTCGATCTTTTTGTTCTCGACATGGTGCCTGAAGACTATTACCGTCGAAAAACAAATATGGGAGGTCCGGGTCCACGCTCACACAAGAAAATGTTAAGCGAGAATGGCCATTATCAGTATTTTACAAATACTCTTCAGCTTAATTTAGGGAATAATCATTACAGCGAAATCTCTCAATTGGCTGGAATAAGTTTTACTGATTGGAGTTGGAGCCAGTTTTTTGCCGATTTAGATAACGATGGATGGAAAGACATTTTTATTGCAAACGGATTAATGATGGATATACGCGACAATGACGCAGCCATTAAGTTCCCCGATTACATTCACAGTTCAATTAACGATTATCTTGCCAATACTCCTGAACCTGGAGAAATTTCAATCTGGGAAATCGCCAACATGAATAAGGCGTTCGATTTTTACCCTTCGGTAAAACTATCGAACTACATTTTTAAAAACAATGGCGACTTAACATTCACAAAAATGACTGAAGAGTTTGGTGCCGACCAAAAGACATTTTCAAACGGATGTGGTTATGCCGATTTAGACAACGACGGCGACCTTGATATTGTGGTTAACAATATCAACGACAAAGCATCTGTTTTTCAAAATAACAACGATAAAATATCAGGTAATAACTACATACGAATCAATCCGGTTGCTGAATCAGGTAATGTGCCGAAAATAGGCGTAAAAGTGTGGATTGAAACATCTGACGGCAAACAGTTTTTTGAAATTACCGGAGCACGGGGGATGTATTCGTCGAGCGAACAAGTAGCCCATTTTGGAATCGGGGATACAAAGGAAATTGATAAAATAACTATACAGTGGCCTGATGGGAATAAAAACATTTTAACCAATAAAGAAGCCAACCATACGATTGATGTAAAATACAGCAAATCGAAACCCATAAAAAATAGTCCTGTTGATAATATCAAACCAATTTTCACAAAAGCTGAAAAACAAACCGGTATTCAGATTGAACACATTGAAAACGAGTTCGACGATTTTCAGTTACAAACACTACTTCCTCACAAACAGTCAACAATGGGCCCGTGCATTGCTGTTGGCGATATTAATGGCGATAATCTGGATGATTTCTTTATGGGAGGTGCCATTGGACAACCGGCACAGGTTATGATTCAGAACGCAAACGGCACTTTCACGAAACAGGAGAATGAAATTTGGGAAACCGACAAAAATTATGAAGATGTTGGAGCTGCTTTTTTTGATGCTGACGGAGATAACGACTCTGATTTATATGTAGTAAGCGGTGGAAACGAATACAGATTCAGGTCGACGAGATATACTGACAGGTTATACATTAATAAAAACGGAACATTTACAAAAACTGAAGGATTAATTCCCATCATAAAAACAAGCGGTTCGAAAGTATACCCTGAAGATTTTGACAACGACGGAGACATCGACCTGTTTGTAGCCGGGCATCACATGCCCGGGGCCTACCCCTGGCCAACATCGAGCAGTTTACTGGTTAATAACGGTGGAACGTTTACCAACGGGACCAAAAACCTGGCTCGTATTTTAGCTAACATTGGGATTGTAAACGATGCAACATGGGTTGATTTTAATGACGACGGCCGTAAAGATCTTGTTTTGGTTGGAGAATGGATGCCAATAACTTTTCTGAAAAACAGTGAAGACGGTTTTATCAACGTAACTGAGAATTATGGTATGAATAACAGCAAAGGTTGGTGGTTCAGTATCGATACCGCTGATTTTGATTCAGACGGGGATATTGATTTTGTAGCCGGAAACCTGGGATTAAATTATAGGTATAAATCATCTGCCCAAGACCCTTTTGAAGTTTATTCGTACGATTTCGACAACAACGGGAAGAACGATATTATACTCACCCATTTCGAAAACGGCGAAAAATACCCGTTAAGAAGAAAAGAGTGTTTAACCGAACAAACACCTTCACTGGAAACTAAATTTCCAACGTTTAAACAATTTGCAAAATCAGATGTGTATGAGCTATTTGGTTTGAAAAATCTCGATAAATCATTGCATTACTCCACAAATACATTTGCCACCTCTTATATCGAAAACAAGGATAACGGACAGTTCGAAGTAAAAAAACTGCCTCTTCGTGCACAGTTCTCATCGGTCAACGACTTTATAATTGACGATTTTAACCGTGATGGAAACAAAGATATTTTATTGGCTGGCAACCTGTTTAATTCCGAGGTCAGGACTCCAAGAAACGATGCCGGTTACGGACTGCTTTTGATAGGAAACGGGAAAGGTGAATTCACAGAAGAGCATTTGACAGAAAGCGGATTTTTCGTTCCGTACAATGTAAAATCGTTAGCACAGATAAACAACCTCATATTGGTTGGCTGTAACAACGACAGTCTTAAAGTTTTTAAATTCGAAAAATAAATTGCACATTCGTCATTCAATTAAAATTTGGGGTAATTCTTATAATTATTAAAGAAAGAGAACTGGATGCTGTTTGTAAATTTAACGGCATTCAAAATCAAAATTTAAAATGAATAAATTTCTTTCATATTTTTCTTTTTCACTCATTATTATATTGAGTACATCGTGGAGTAATCCGGCCCAGGACAATCATCCGGTATTTGTCGACAAAACAAAAGAAGCGGGTATTGATTTTATGTACACATTTGGAGATTACACCTATGAAAATATTCTGGAAAGCAGTGGCTCGGGAATTACAGTTTTCGATTACAACAACGATGGCTGGTTCGATATTTATATGCTGAACGGAACTTATATGGAAGGAATTTCGGACAAAGAAGGAGAAATATTCAGAAACACCCACAATAAACTGTATAAGAACAACGGCGACGGAACATTTACTGAAGTCTCAGAAAAGGCAGGAGTTGACGACCGGCACTGGAGTATGGCTGCCGGAGTTATTGATATTGACAACGACGGAGATGAAGATATTTACCTGTTAAACTACGGCCCTAATGTATTTTATCGGAATAACGGAAACGGAACTTTTACTGAAATTACAGAACAGCTTAAACTTCGGGGGCCAAAAATGCTTAACGGATTCAAAAAATGGAGTGTAGGTGTTGCATTTTGGGATTACAATACCGATGGTTTGTTAGATGCCATGGTTGGAAATTTCCTGGCTTTCGATCCTGAATATGTATCTCCAACAATGCCGGACATGATGCCTCATCCATCGGAATACAAAGGCCAGGCCTCGATAATGTATGAACAGCAACCCGATGGCACATTTAAAGACGTTACAAAAGAAATCGGATTCTATTATCCCGATTCGAAATGCATGGGATTAACGGTGTACGATTACGATGATGACGGCGATTTGGATATGTTCCAGGGAAACGATCATCAACTAAATTTTATGTTCCGAAACGATGATGGCAAATTTAAAGAAGTGGCTATAGCAAGCGGGATTGCAACAAACAGCAAAGGCCTGCCAACTGGCTCAATGCATGGTTCTATCGGCGATATCGATGGCGACGGTATTATCGACATTCTGGTTACCGATTTAAGATATGGCGCCATGTATAAAAACATGGGGAACGGTATTCACAAAGACATTACAGAATCGTGCGGGATTGCGGCTGCTTTCGATGGTAAAGGAGAATGGGGAGCTGCACTTTTTGATTACGACAACGACGCCGATTTGGATATTATGTCGGCAAATGGCAACGGAGAAGCACTGGTATTGCAACCACCTCTTTTTCTGGAAAATAATGGAAAAGGACAGTTTAAAAACGTTGGGAAAGAACGTTGCGACTATTTTAAAACCAAACGATCAGGGAGAGCAGTTGCAACTTTGGATTACGATAACGACGGCGATTTGGATGTTATTTTCTCGCATATAGACCTGAAAGCATCAGCTATTCTGCTGGAAAACCAAACCAACAATGGAAACCACTGGCTGGGAATAACACTTCTGGGTAAAGATGGACCCCGAAATGCCTTATCGGCGAAGGTAATTGCATACACAAAAGATAAAAAGCAGGTATTTATTAACCAGAGGGCAAACAGTTATTTATCGTATAACGATCCGCGGTTGCACATAGGATTAGGTAAGACTACAGAAATTGAAAAACTGGAAATTACCTGGAATGACGGTGAAAAAGAAGAGTACATTGCTCCCGGAGTTGACCGTTACCTGACAATTAAACAAGGACAAGGAATTATTAAAAAATAAAATAATATTAGAGTTATGGATTTTAAATATGTTGAAAGGGTTGTAGATTTAACACATCCTGAAAAAAATACTATTTACAACATGTCTCACGAAGAGGCCGTAGAGATTGTAAAAACAGGCAATAATGAAGCAATACGGAAAATCGACGGACAGTTTGCACTGGTTTCAGTTGATGGTAAAATTATTAAGATGGCCAGGTCAATAGGCCGTCCAATTCGTTACTTTATTGCAAAACTGGAAGACGGACCTTGTTTGGTAGTGGCCGAACGGATTGATGACATTTACAATCACCTGGTAAAAGAAGGGCTCGACGACCAGTTTCATCCTTCTTATTCGAGAATGGCACCTGCCCATTATGTAACGCAATTAGCATTGCTTGGATGTCCTGATCCAAATCCTGAATATCAGCGTTTCTTTACTCCTCGACGTAATAAGTGGAAAAGCAACACACCGCAACAGATTGGCGAACTTTACATGGAAACGCTTTACAATGAAATTAAGAAATGGCTGACCAATGTGGCAAAAACAGGGCCTGTTGGGGTAACTTTCTCAGCAGGGATCGACAGCGGTTCAGTATTTTTACTTACCTATCACGCACTTAAAGAGTTGGGTGAAAGTCCATCACGATTAAAAGCATTTACACTTAGTGTCGATGGCGATGCTGAAGACTTAAAACAGGCACGGCAATTTCTCGATAAACTGGAATTAGGACTTTTCCTTGAGCCAATTGAGGTAGATTCATCGAAACTGGATTGGAAAAGAACAGTTAAAATTGTTGAAGACTATAAAGCTCTCGACATTCAGTCGGCAACCATGAACCTTGCCTTAATGGAAGGAATAAGGGAACGATATCCCGACTGGAAATATATTTTAGACGGCGAAGGTGGCGACGAAAACCTGAAGGATTACCCCATTGAAGAGAACCCGGAACTTACCATCAGAAGCGTACTCAATAACCTGATGCTGTACCACGAAGGATGGGGAGTAGAATCCATTAAACATTCATTAACTTACTCGGGAGGTTTAAGCCGTGGATACATGAGAACGTATTCAACTGCCGAACAATTGAATTTTAAGTCGTTCAGCCCGTATACTTTACCCAATGTAATTGAAATTGCTGAAGGTGTACCGTTTATTAGTCTGACTGACTGGAGTCACGAAAAATTATATGATTTAAAAGGGCAAATTGTTTCGGCCGGGGTAAAAGCAATAACCGGAATGGACATGCCAGTTTACGAGAAAAGACGCTTCCAGCACGGGGCAACTTCTGAAAAAGCGTTTAATAAACACTTTCCAAAAAGAGATTTGGATTACCGAAAGGAATTTCATTCATTATATGAGTAGATTTCCCGATTTTGAAATAAACGAGCAATGGATACTTTCGCACCGAACTGGGAAAGTATCTGTTGATCCTTTCAAACCTTATAACTTTATTGTAGAAAAAGAGCGGACAAGCAACGGTAAAATTGAAGATGTTGCAACCCTGTTTGTAACCAATCGCGAATGTCCGTTCAGGTGTTTAATGTGCGATTTATGGAAATATACCACCGACAAAACAGTACCGGTTGGAGCCATTCCTGAACAAATAAAATGGGCGCTCGACAGGCTGCCGGAAACAACGCGTATTAAATTATACAACAGTGGCAGCTTTTTCGACATCAACGCCATTCCCGAAAAAGATTATCAGGGTATTGCGCGTTTACTTAAATCTTTTGAAACGGTGATTGTTGAAAGCCATCCAAAACTGGTTAATGAAAAATGTATCGCTTTCAATAATTTACTGAATGGTAAACTGGAAGTAGCATTGGGATTGGAAACTACCCATCCCGAGATACTCAGTAGGCTCAATAAAAAAACAAACCTTACTGAGTTTCAGGAGGCAGTTAAATTCCTAACCGCCAACGGAATAGCGTCGCGTGCATTTATATTATTACGTCCTCCTTTCTTATCGGAAGAAGAGGGCATAACCTGGGCAAAAAACTCAATTGACTTTGCCTTCGACGCCGGAGTTTCAACATGTGTAATAATTCCAACCCGGGTAGGAAACGGGGCAATGGAAGCATTGCAGAATAAAAATTATTTCACACCTCCTGACATAAAATCACTCGAAAAAGTTATTGAATACGGAGTCATGTTGAATAAAGGCAATGTTATAGCCGACCTCTGGGATTTAGAACTGTTTTCATCATGCGACATTTGTTTCGAAGAAAGAAAAAAGAGACTGCTTAAAATGAACTTATATCAGAAAAACGAACCGTCAGCCAGCTGTAAATGTGGTGTTTAAATAGATTAAAACATACATTTTTTTTGTCAGTAAAAATCAAAATAAAATTCCCAATACCATCAAATATTTTTTACTATATTAGCAAGCTGTCAGAATATGAATTATTGTTAATATTTGCTATAAACTAACTACAATGACGAAGCTTAAACTCATACTTCCAATTTATATTTTAGGTCTGTTTTTGTATGGTTGCCAATCGGGTAACAGCTCAAAAGAGGCAAACCTGGAACCACCTGAGAGCAATAATGAATTCTTCCAGGATATTACTAAAGATATTGGATTGGATTTTAAACATTCAATCGGGGACGATCATTTAAGCAACCTGGTTGAATCGGTTGGTGGAGGAGCAGCCTTTCTCGATTACAATCAGGACGGATATTTAGATCTTTATATTTGTAACGGAACTTACCTTGATAGCCTCAGCACCGGTGATAAGCCGAAAGCTAAATTAGAAAACCGGCTATACCGAAATTTACAAAACGGAACATTCGAAAATGTTACTGCAAAGGCTAAAGTCGGGCATACCGGTTATGGAATGGGATTAACAGTTGGCGATTATGACAATAACGGGTATCCTGATATCTACGTCAGTAATCATGGAAAAAATATACTCTATAAAAACAACGGCAACGGAACTTTTAAAGATGTAACCGATAAAGCAGGAGTTGGTGGCAACGAATGCAGTGTAGGTGCCGTTTGGTTTGATTACAACAACGACGGGAACCTAGATCTTTATGTTGGAAACTATATAAAATTTGATCCAGAATACGGTTATTTTTACTCTCCTGACGGATTCCCTGGCCCAATGGCTTACGATGCACAGGCCGATGTACTGTATCGCAATAACGGCGATGGTACGTTTAGCGATGTTACTTCCGAAACAGGAGTTTTGAATACCGATGGAAGAGCCATGGGAGTGGGTTCTGCTGATTATGACAACGATGGTTTCATGGATATTTTTGTTGCCAACGACCATATGATAAATAATATGTATCAGAATATTGAAGGGAAAAAATTTACCGATAATGGAATTATGTCAGGAGTAGCATTTAATCAATCGGGTGAGGCCACCATCAGTATGTCGGTTGATTTTGCCGATTATAACAATGACGGTTTACTGGATCTGTTTGTTTCCGACGATACCTATTGTTCTCTGTACAAAAACCAGGGGAACGGAGTTTTTTCCGACATGTCGTACCCTTCGGGAATTGCAGTGGCAAGCGGGCAACACGTAGGTTGGTCATCATCATTTATCGATTACGATAACGATGGAGATGTTGATATTTTCAAAACAAATGGTGAGCTGAAACACCTTTATGGACAGGAAGATCAATTATTTGAAAACCAAAACGGAGAGAAATTTATCGATGTATCGGTTCAGCGGGGTAAATATTTCGAAGAGGAATTGGTTGGCCGTGGTGCATGCTTTGG
>JBDLJS010000027.1:0-40990 GCA_039714235.1 Bacteroidota bacterium
AATCCTGACAATATACATCCCGCCCTGCAGGTTATCAATGTTCAGCCTTTCAGATTTGGCAGAAGCATTGTGCTGCATTAACGTTTTTCCAGATAAAGAGTAGATTACAATCTTTGATATAAGAGCGGTTGATGTAACCGTAATTTCAGTTGTGGCTGGATTGGGAAAGATGCTGATCTCGTTCTCAATGGCTTGCACCACTTCTAAGTCGGTAACAACATGAGGATCGGCGAAATTTCTGGTAGAGTACAACCGGTATTCTCCCGGCGCCAGTGTAATGTTTTGCAATGTATTAGTAAATTCAACCGAGTCGCGGGTAAAAAATTCGTAATATTTACCGGTCTCCGGGAGGGTAATGTTAACCTCATTTTCTTCAACGTCAAAGTTGCCAAGGGCTACCACATGGTTATCGCCATTTTGCAGCTTGTACCATTTTGTTACACCGGTTAAAGAATAATCCATATTTTCCGGGGTAAATTCTTCGTAGGTCTGCTTTAACTCATTCAGTTTGGCCATAACCTGAAACAGGTCAGTTCGGTTTGTATTGTTCAGGTACTGCCAGTACGGAGGTTTCGGATCGGTGCGGCCACCAAAAGCATTTATAGAAACATCGTATCCACGTTCTCCAAACTGCCAAATCATTTTTGGGCCGGGCAACGGGATATGAAAAAGTGTGTTTAACTCAATTCTGGCAAGAGCAGTTTGCTGGTTTTTAATGTTGTAATCGCCACTCGAAAGTCCTGTGTTTTTTATGGTAAACATTATTCTTTCTTCGTCGTGGCTTTCGGGATACGACACCAGGTTAGGCTCGTTCCAGTTTCTTTCTGAATGTATTGCCCAGCTTAAATCTGAGCTACCGGTATTTCCGCGGGCAGCTTCGGTGTACGTACCATGCATATTTCCCCAAAGCATAATTCCGTGATTTGCCAGTTCTGTCTCTTCGCTGTTATCGGCCAGATGTTCCAGAATTACCAGAGCATCGGGTTTACGTTCCCAAATTTCGTTTGCCATACGTTTTAAAATGGCAATCCGGGGAGCATCGTAAGCCCAGCCGTCGCCCGGGGTTTGGGTAAAGCCTTTGGTAAAGTCGAACCTAAAACCATCGATTTTATATTCGTTTATCCAGAAACTGTTAACGCTATCAACCAGCTCTTTTACTGCTTCCCGTTCATGGTTCAGGTCGTATCCCCAGTGATAAACCTGGTTGGGTGACTCTACATTATACCACGGGTTTTCAGGCAAAATGGTCCAGTTGTCCATGTACATTTGCGCAAACGGACTTTGCCCGTAGCTGTGGTTTAGCACCATATCGATTATCACGGCAATACCGCGTTTGTGGCACTCGTCAATCAGTTTTTTTAATTCGTTTTTTGAGCCGTAATATTTATCGGGTGCAAAGTAAAACGATGTGTTGTAGCCCCAACTGCTGTTGCCTTCAAATTCGTTCACCGGCATCAGCTCCAGCGCATTAATCCTGAGGTCTTCGAGGTAATCAAGCTTTTCGCGTACTGCTTTAAAGGTTTGCTCTTCGGTAAAATCGCGTACCAGTAATTCGTAAATCACTAGTTTCTCCTTTTCCGGTATTTGAAAATCGGTTACTTCCCATTCGTACTCGTCCTGTCCCGGCTGAAGGACAGATGCAATACCATCAGTTTTATCTTCCGGGTAATCAATCAGGTTTGGATAAGTTGTTTCAGGAATATCCTTATCGTTCCAGGGATCAACAATTTTTTCGGTGTAGGGATCTGCAATTTTAATTTCGCCATCGATTAAATACTGGAAAATGTACTCTTTTCCTTTTTCGAGGTTTGGGATTTCGAGCCAGAAATAATCGCCATCTTTTTTCATCAGGTAATCGTTTGATGGTTCCCAGTCGTTAAAATCGCCCAACACAAATACAAACTCTTTTAACGGAGCCCATAAAACAAGAGCCGCCGAATTATCGGAGGGGTAGTTAATCCCTTTTTTGTAAGCTGCCGGTTTAGGTTCTTCTGTTACATCTGCGCGCACAAAAACCAGTTGCGAATCGACCACAGTTGTATCTGCAGTAGCTTCAGCAATGAGCCAGTACCCGCCGCTTTCTGTAAAAATGTAATCAGAAGATATTTCTGTTCCGGTAGTGTCGGCTAATAGGTTTTCATTTAAGAAAAGTTTTAAAGAAGCCTCTTCTGATGAACGCGCAGAAAAGGTTACCGTTTCGTTTTTTTGCAGAATCGGATTACCTGAAGGCTCGGTAATTTCAACTACCAGCCCGTCTTCGTAAACATTTACAAACAGATCGCTGGTTTGTTCGGAAGCATCGGCTGAACGGAAAACAAAGCACATTCTTGTAACTCTTTCTCCTTTATCAACCGAGTAAAAAGTATTTATGTCGGGGGTAATTTCCAATTCATAAATTCCATCACCCTTATATGTTAATTTGGGTTGAGTTGAGTTGTCTCCCCAGGATTCAATTACATGCTTCCAGTCGTTTACTCCGGTGTGAGCATACAATTCACCTGTAAAATAACCAAGCTTGCTTTCTTTCGATGAGTCGAAAGTGATGGTTACTTTTTTAGTGGCTACTGGTATTTCGGGTACTGTGGTTATTTGACCTTTAACCCAAAGGCTTGCTATTATAAGAAGCGACAGAAGTAATGATTTGGCCATGGTGTAATTTATAAAAAAAGAAAAGGGTTGCCCACATCCGGACAACCCTTTCGTAATCTAACTAACCTAGTTTTTAACAACCGTGTATGAATATCCTGCTACCTCAAGGTTCAGAATTAATGTATAATTTCCGGCATCGGCAATTGGAATGTTGGCTCCGCCTTCTTCCATTGTTCCGTCGAAATCATCGTCTCCATAGTTCAATGCCCAATCGTCGTTGGCACGGAATTTAATTTCGCCTGCCACTAAATCAACGGTTACCGACCAGGTTTTTGTGCCCATGTCGTAGGTCATATCCTGATCAGAATCCCAACCATTTGGAGTGGCACTACCGATTACTCCCCAATCAGTTTTCATGATTGAGTATGTTAAATCGTTAATATTTGCTTTCATTCTGTAGTAACCTGCTTCAGAAATCGCAATGTCAGCGCCACCCGGGTCAAGCGTACCGTCAACTCCGTCATCACCCCAGTTTGTATCCCAGTTTGGATCGTAGGTAAATTTGAACATAATACCATCGCCCACCATATTCACATAACCTTCGTATTTCTCGTCTTGTTTCAACGAGTAAATCTGCTGTGCTTTATCCGGGCTCCAGTCTGCTTCGTATCCACTGGCTGCCTGGTAATTTCCGGGCAAATACAACGAAGGATAAATAATTACAACTTTGTACGGATGAATATTCATTACCGGAACATTTGAAGGTACAGTTTCAACATTATCGTTAATGTTTGCAACAACACGTACCTCAATATCAGAAGGAACATTTGTTTTAGCTCCCATTGCCAGCAACTTTTGGTTTAAATCGCCAACAGTTATGCTGGTTGATGTTTCGATGGTCGTAATTAAATCAACTGCACCCGAAAAATCATTTCCTTTAAAATCTATCTGTAATGTATAGTTTATAGCTGCCTGGAAACCAAAATCAGCTTCCGACCATGTAAATGTTTTAAATACATCGTCAGCCTGTTCTTCGGTAAAAGCGTACGTTCCGGAAACATCATCCAACGCAGGAGCAGTAAATACCTCTCCAATTATCGGATCTCCCATTTCGTCTTTAAAAAGACAAGATGAAAAAGCAATTCCGAATACAATTAATGCTATTAATATTTTTTTCATTTTACTTGTTTTTAACGTTTAACATTAATAACCTGAGTTTTGGATCAGATTTGGATTGGCTGTAACATCTGATGCCGGAATTGGATAAATATCGAATTTTGCATCGGTAGTTTTACCATCTTTTACAGCACCTTTCCATGCCCACAAATAGTCGCCACCACTAAATTTACCAAAACGTACAAGGTCGGTTCTGCGGTGTGCTTCCCAGTGCAATTCGCGTCCACGTTCGTCAAGAATGAAGTCAAGTGTCATGTCTGCTTCTGAGATGTTACCAAAGTCATCGCCGTAAGCTCTTTCGCGAAGCTCGTTCACATAGTTTAATGCAGTGTTTGCATCGCCACCAGAACCACCACGAAGTACAGCCTCGGCATACATCAGGTAAATATCACCCAAACGGAATACCGGGAAATCAGTATCAGGATGTGTTAAATCTGAACCGGTAGCACCGTCAGAGGTAACATTTTTCCATTTTGCAACGGCATATCCTTCGGTAAATTCGAACGGATCGTCAATCTCGAGCGATTGTCCGTCGGTGAAGAACATTCCACGGCCATCGGAACTGAATTTCTCGATTGTGTAAGTATAATCAGGAGATTCAAGTTTCATGGTAATTTTGTAACTGCCACCTTCGGCAATTGCAATATTATCTCCGCCTGCGTCAAGAATACCGTCTGCACCTGAATCGCCATAGTTAAGGTCCCAACCATCGTTGGCACGGAATTTAATTTCTCCTGCTCCCAGGTCAATTTTGCCAACCCAAGTTTTTGTTTCAGGCTCGAACTCCATGTCCGTGTCTGCGTCCCAACCTCCCGGAGAGGCTGAACCAATAATTCCCCACTCAGTTTTGGTAATGCTGTAGGTAAGGTCGTTGACGTTGACATTCATTTTATAATATCCTGTTTCTGCAACTGAAAGGTTTGCACCGTTTGGATCCAAAGTTCCATCAGCGCCGTCGTCACCCCAGTTTACATCCCAGTTAGGGCCCTGTGTAAATTTGAATTCAGATGCATCAGCAAAATAAACGTATCCTTCGAAATTGCCGTCTGAATTAACAGAACCTAAAGTTGGAGCTGTTTCCGGAGACCAATCGCCTTCGCTGTAACCTGCACCTGCCTGGTATCCACCCGGCACATAAATAACCGGATAATCAGCAGCTACTTTTGCGCTTTTAACTTTCGGAGCAAGAGTTTCCAGGTCGAGGAATTTGCCCACAAACTGCTTGGTTGTGCGCAAACCACCCCATCCACCATCGATTCCGAATTCAGCCGGATCCATGCTTCCGCCAACTGCGGCATGGATAATAAAAGTAGTTCCACCCCAGGTTTTTGTATGCATACCGTCCTGGGTAATAGAGAAAATAACCTCGTTCGAATTGTGGTTATCAGCTAAAAACAGATTCTGATAAGTAGGTTCGAGTGTATAACCTGCCCCCAAAATTTTATTAATATAAGTTAAACTTTCGCTGTATTTTGCCTGGTTAACGTAAACTTCGGCATTTAAGTAAAGTTTTGCCAGAAGTGCCCATGCAGCAGCCTGGTCGGCACGTCCGTATTCAACTTGTCCGGCACCCGATAGTTTGCTTTCAAGATCGATCAATTCTGATTCGATATAAGTAAACAGATCGGCTCTTGAAATTTGTTCAGGATTGAAAGCTCCTACTTTGTCGTCTTCGGTAACAAACGGAACGCTGCCAAACATATCGATTGCATGCCAGTAACTTAAAGCACGCAGAAAGCGGGCCTCTTCTCTGTACAATTCAATATCGGTACGATCTCCACCTTCAATTCCTCTTCCGTCAAGTTTTTCGGGAGTAGTTTCACGAATAAACTCGTTGCAAAGCGAGATCTGGTAATATACCCTGTAGTACATATTCGCGATAAACTCGTTGTTCGATCCCCAGTCCATTTCGTGGTAATCGCGAAGGTTACCGTCGTTCCATGCAATTAATGCTTCGTCGGTTGGTAATTCCTGTGCATACCAATATGCACGCAGGTATTGACCGAAACCTTCATCCAGACCACTAAGGTCGTTTGCTCCGTGTGGGCCTATTTGACCGCTAACTGCAAGGCCGGCATAGAGCTTTGCTAAAACGCCTTTGTAGTTTTCCGGGTTAGAATATACATCTTCCGATGTCAGTTCGTCTTTATCCAGTGGCACAGTGTCTAAATCCTGTACACACGATGTAAATGCAAGTATTGCTGCAATTACAAGGATGCTAAAAATTTTATATCTATTTGTATTCATCTTTATTTTCTCCTATCCTTTAAAAATCAATACTTACTCCCATCAGGAATGTTCTCGGTCGCGGATAGATGTTGTTATCTATTCCACCTGCTACTTCCGGATCCAATCCTTCGTATTCAGTTATTGTAAATACATTTTGTACCGTACCGTACAACCTTATATTCATTCTTTCATGCATAAGATTATCGAATGAATAACCTAAGCTCATGTTATCGAGTTTCAGGAATGATGCATGATGTACGTAATAGTCAGAGAAGTATTTCGGATTTTCGAAACCTGAATTGAAAACAGCCTCATTAAGGTTATTTAAGTAACCAACCGAGTTGTACAGGTTGTTGTAAGTTGCCTGTGTCGACCATACGTTATTGTAAACATAGTTATTCAGGCTAATCCTGCCGTTAAAACTGAAATCCCAGTTTTTATAATTGAATTTTGAAGAGAATCCCATAAATACATCGGCATCAGCTTTTTGATAACGGTAACGGTCGTCGTTTGTAATAACTCCGTCATCGTTTCTGTCAACATAAAGTCCTTCAATCGGCATTCCGTCTGTATTGTAAACCTGTTCGTAAACAAAGAATGAATTTCGAGGAAAACCTACCGAGTTAATCTGAATGTAATTACCTACACCACCTGCGATGCCACCAACAGGTACACCAATGTATGCTGGATCTTCGTTGGCTGTAAGTTTGGTAATTTCGTTTTCGTTATACGAAGCGTTAAATCCAATTTCCCAACTCAAATCTTCTTTCGAGATTGCCATTGCATTAATCGAGAATTCTATACCACGGATTTCCATATCACCAACGTTGGTGAGAATCTGGTTGGTAAGGTTGGTACCTGCCGGAACCGGAATAAAGTTAATCAGGTCGTTGGTATACCTTTGATAAGCATCAATGGCACCTGTAAACCGGTTATTAAGGAATCCGTAATCCAAGCCAACGTTCCAGGTAGTTGTTTCCTCCCATTTAATATCGGCATCATAACCTTCCGGACGGATGGTTAAATAATAGTCGCTTCCAAACTGATACATTGCAGTTTCTTCACCTACTGTATAGCGCGGAAGATAAGGATAGTTATTAGCGGTAATATTTTGCTGACCGGTAATACCATATCCCAATCGTAGTTTTAAATTGGATAGCACATTTGAATCCTCAAGCCATGGCTCGTCAATAATCTGCCATGCCAGTGCAACCGATGGGAAAAGTCCCCAGCGGGTATCGGGCGAGAAGCGTGAAGAACCATCGTTACGAAGCGTAAACGTTGCCAGGTACCTGTCTTTAAATATGTAGTTAAATCTGCCAAAGAATGAAACCAGATAATTCTCGGTTTCGTAATCAGTATCTGAATTAACAATATTTCCGTTTACGTTGGTACTTTTCGATTCGCCGGCGCCCCAGAAGTGCTGCCACGAATAACCGGCCATTGCATCAATGCGGCTGTCGATTGATTCAAGGGTGGTTACATAATTTAAATAGAAGTCGAGCAGTGTATTCTTTTTGTCCTGGCTGTATTTGGTAATATCACCGCCGCCATTTAATTTATCGTACGACCAGGCTGCGTAGTCAGGAGTAAAGTTTTCACCCTCACTGCCTGAGATATCGTAACCCAGGTTCAGGTTAGCCCTTAAGTCGGGCAGGAAATGGAATTTGTAGTCAAACTGTGCATTTCCAATGCTTCTTAATACTTTCGAATGATTATCGTTAAGATTTAACTGTGCAACAGGGTTACTGGTTGCAATGGTAATCGGATCACCATTTTCCTGTGTCCAGGTAAAATAACCCCCAAACTGATTATCCGCGTAAACAGGTTGTGTAGGATCGAAGCTTGCTGCAGAACCTATTGCTCCACGGTTTGCAAAATCGTTATTAATAACCATACCTTTAACATTGGCGTTAATCCTTAAATGGTCATCGAAGAACGACGGATTAATACCTAGTGTTCCTGTAATCCTTTGCATTTGGTCGGTTTTCAGAATACCTTCCTGGTTTGAGTAACCTACAGAAGCACGGAATGGCATTTCGTCCAGGTTTCCGGTTACGCTTAAGTTATGGTCGTGACCCACTGCATTGTGGTAAACCTGATCCTGCCAATTAGTTTCTGTATTACCCAGTAAGTTTAAGGCATTCTCATTATCGGCATAACGTTCCTGAACCAGGTTGGTAAAGTCTTGTGCCGACAACGAAGGTACCTTATTTATTGGTGTAGCCAACGATATGTACTGCTGATAACTTACTTTTAAAGGAGCACCTTTTCTCCCTTTTTTGGTGGTAATAATAATTACACCGTTCGATGCACGCGAACCGTAAATTGCAGTTGCCGAAGCATCTTTTAATACGGTAAATGTTTCAATATCGCTTGGGTGGATAGTGTTAAGCGGGTTTTTCATACCAGCAATTCCTTCGTTATCAACCGGAACACCATCGATTACAAACAACGGGTCGTTACTTGCTGAAAGCGATGAACCACCCCTGATTCGTATTGTTGCTCCTTCACCGGGAGAACCACCACCGCTTGTAATCTGAACACCGGCAATTTTACCGGAAACAAGTTCTTGTGGCGAAGTAATTGCCCCAGGATTAAAATCGTCAGTACTAACTGCCTGAACAGAACCTGTTGCATCTTCTTTTTTTACTGTACCATAACCAATTACCACCACTTCTTCCAGGCTCTCTATCGATTGTTCCAATTGAACATCGACCTGATTTAATCCGGAAACCACAACGTCCTGTGTGGTGTAACCAATAAAAGAGTAAGACAAAGTTTGTCCCTCTTCTACTTTAAGGGTGTAATTTCCGTCAAAATTGGTAATGGTTCCCTGTGTAGTTCCTTTAACTACAATGGTAACACCAGGTAAAGGCTCACCGTTACCGGCATCTGTAACTTTACCTGTAACTGTTTTTACCTGCGCATAACTCGTGCTAAACGAGAGTAGGGCAACCAAAAACAAAACAACTTTAAGGTTTTTACAAATAATCCTCATTTTAAAATGTTATTAGTTTATGAATTTTCTTTGTTTTAGTTAAATATTCAGTAACTTCTTAAATGGCAATAAATCAACAAATTACAATCATTCTAAATTCAACAAAAACAAAATTCCGAGAGCGAAAGTATGTAAATTGTTAAGAAATGTTTACGTTTTTTAACATCTATAATTCCGCAAACGTTTGCGGTGTCGTTTGCGCCAAACATGTTATAAAACAGGTATGTGCTGGTGGGTGTGTTTTTAAATTCAGATTTTTATTATTTGAATGCTATTATTTAATATGGATGTTTACTTTTAACCTTTCTGGCAAGTGATGATGAGTAAAGGAATAGATAAAGAAAAAAAAGATAAAAGCACTAAACCGTTTCTGAAGTGGGCCGGCGGGAAGGGACAATTACTGGAGACTTTTATTGGATATTACCCCAAAGAACTGGCTGAGGGGGAAATAAAACATTATTACGAGCCATTTGTAGGAGGCGGAGCGGTATTTTTTGATATTGCTCAAAAATTTCAGATTGAATCTGCTTTTCTTTACGACCTGAATCCGGAGTTAATAATTACATACCAGGTTATTCAAAAAGATGTTGAAAAACTGATAACTATTTTAGATAAGTATAAAAATAAATACGAAAAGATTAACTCTTTAAAACAGAAGGAGTTTTACTACGAAGTTCGACAAAGTTTTAACCAACAACGCCTAAAAATTAACTATTCCAGTTATTCCGAAAGATGGATTCGAAGGGCTGCACAGATTATTTTTTTAAATAAAACGTGTTTTAACGGATTATTCCGGTTTAATTCAAAAGGAGAATTTAATACACCGGCCGGGAGTTACAAAAATCCGAAAATTCTGGATGAACAAAATTTGTTGAAAGTGTCAGAAACTCTTTCGATAGCAGAAATCAGGAGAGCAGATTTTAAAGAGGTTGAATTAGATTTAAAAGATGATTCGTTTATTTATTTCGATCCTCCTTACCGGCCACTGAACAAAACTTCAAGCTTTACCGCTTACAGTAAAAATGCCTTTAACGATGATGACCAGGTTGCATTGGGAAACCTATTTAAAAAGCTTGATAGTAAAGGAGTACTGCAAATGTTGAGTAATTCTGATCCCAAAAATAGTAATCCCGGCGATAACTTTTTCGATGACCTTTACAATGCATATAATATTTACAGGGTACCTGCCCGCCGAATGATAAATTCTGATGCCACCAAACGCAATGCCATTAATGAAATAATAGTTACCAATTATCCTATTAATTGATTAATTTTGTTATTACGACTTGAAACCAAATCGAGTTGAACCTAATAGTTAGGTACTTGTCTTTGTTAAGTATGAAAAGTGGACTTGTTACCATAAAAGACTTAGCCCGTGAGTTGAAAATTTCACCTTCAACCGTTTCCCGTGCATTAAAAAACCATCCCGATATTAGCGAGGAGACGAAAAGGGCGGTAAATGAACTGGCACAAAAACTGAATTACCAGCCCAATGCCGTTGCACTTAGCCTGAAACAGCAACGGAGCAATACCATTGGCATAATCATTCCTGAAATAGTTCACTACTTCTTTTCCTCGGTTATCAGTGGCATTGAAGATATTGCCTATGATGCCGGATTTAATGTAATTATCTGTCAGTCGAACGAAAAATACGAGAGAGAAGTTGCCAACGCGAAAACACTGTTAGCAAGCAGGGTTGACGGTGTTCTGGTATCAATTTCGAAAGAAACAGAAGATTTTAAGCATCTTTATAATCTGCAGGAACACAATATTCCGATGGTTTTTTACGACAGGGTAGTTCCGGGAATGCTGGCCGACCAGGTAATAATTGACGACATTGACGCTTCGTATCGTGCAACAAAGCACTTAATCGACAGCGGGAGAAAATGTATCGCTCACTTTGCCGGGCCTCAAAAACTGCTGATTGGGAAACAACGCAAAGAAGGATATGTTAAGGCTTTAAAGGAAGCAGGCCTGGAAGTTGATAATGATCTGATTATTGAAGCAGACTCATTTGAAAAAGCAAGAATTGCAGTAATGAAGCTGATAAATGAAAAGAAAAATTTTGACGGCGTCTTTGCCACCAACGATCTTACTGCAATCGGGGCCATGCAAACCATTCAGAAAAAAGGGATAAAAATTCCTGACGAAATAGCTATCGTTGGTTTTTCCGACGGACGATTCTCGGGAATAACAGATCCTACACTTACATCAGTCGACCAGCATGGCTACGAAATGGGTACAATTGCAATGGATATGTTGCTGAAAAGAATTACTTCAGAAACGGATTACCTTGCCGAAACCAAGGTTTTAAAAGCCGATTTAATTGTTCGCGGTTCATCTCTGTAAATAATTTTTACTTTTTTTTATCTTTTTCTGCAAACGTTTGAAACAACCTTTTAATGCTAAAATATCTTTGTTTTCAGTATCTTATGGCTGTATAAAATTTGCATTTCTGGTTTTTTCTGTTTTATCTTTGTTCAGGCAATTCAACATTTTACATCTCCAAAATTCAACAGCAAAATTTCGTTTGCTGTAATTTCTTTTTGCAGCTTTATAGAAATTAAAACAAGTTGTTATGAGTAAAAAACCTACTCTGAGCTTTTGGCAAATCTGGAATATGAGCTTTGGTTTTTTGGGTATCCAGTTTGGGTTTGCCCTGCAAAATGCCAATGTGAGCCGGATTTTTGAAACTCTTGGAGCCAAAGTTGAAAACATCCCCATTTTATGGATTGCAGCGCCGGTTACCGGATTAATTATTCAGCCAATTATTGGCCACATGAGCGATAAAACCTGGAACCGGTTAGGCAGGCGGCGTCCATACTTTTTATTTGGGGCAATTTTTGCCTCATTGGCCCTGTTAATTATGCCCAATTCTCCGGCATTGTGGGTAGCAGCAGGAATGTTGTGGATTATGGATGCATCAATCAACATTTCCATGGAACCATTTCGTGCCTTTGTTGGTGACATGCTTCCCAACGAGCAAAGAACCCGTGGTTTTGCCATGCAAAGTTTCTTTATCGGAACCGGTGCAGTTATCGGTTCGCTTCTTCCGTATGTAATGACCAACTGGCTGAACATACCAAATACAGCACCGGAAGGAGTTATTCCTTCGTCGGTAAAATGGTCGTTTTATATCGGAGGTATTGTTTTCTTTCTGGCTGTACTGTGGACAGTTATTTCAACCAAAGAGTATTCGCCGGAAAAACTTAAAGAGTTCGAGAAAGAAGAGAAACAAACCGTTAACAGCCAGCAGGGTTACAACGATGAACCGGTTGCCGGAAAAAGATTTGTAAAAGTTGGAAGTGTATTTGGATTTTTAGGTTTGGCAATCGTGGTTTTAACCCGTTTGTTAAACTTTAAAGAAGAATTATACATCCTTGGCGGAATTCTAATCCTGTTTTTTATTCTCATGCTTATAGCCGGTGTACTAAAATCAAGCAATAAAGATGAAAATGCACTGGTGGAAATCTTTTCCGATATGCTTCGGATGCCAACAACTATGAAACAACTTGCTTTGGTTCAGTTTTTTACATGGATAGGTTTATTTGCCATGTGGATTTATACAACCGCAGGTGTTACCAGCCATGTTTACGGAACTTCCGATCCACTAACCAAAGCATACAACGACGGAGCCGACTGGGTGAATGTACTTTTTGCAGTTTACAACGGTGTTGCTGCACTGGTGGCTTTTACGCTGCCTGTTTTGGCAAAATATACCAGCAGAAAGACAACGCATTTCATCGGTTTGATTATGGGTGGTGTAGGCTTGGCATCAATTTATCTGATTAAAGATCCGAACTGGTTGATTTTACCGATGATTGGAGTTGGTATAGCATGGGCAAGTATTTTGTCAATGCCGTATGCAATTTTAACCGGTTCGTTGCCATCACATAAAATGGGGATTTACATGGGAATATTTAACTTTTTTATTGTAATTCCGCAAATACTGGCAGCAACCATTCTTGGATTTTTAGTTCAGGATTTCTTCGGAGGAAAAGCAATTCTCGCTCTTGTTTTAGGAGGAGTGTCAATGCTTGTAGCAGCTATTATGGTGCTTTTTGTTAAAGATACTGCAGCACCTGAAAAATAAACAAATTAAAAAAACTGAGATGAAGGATTATATAATTCATCATGACTGGAAAATAATTGAGGAAGGGTTTAATCCCGAACTTAACCGCATTTCTGAAAGTATTTTCAGCATCGGAAATGGTAAAATGGGACAACGTGCCAATTTCGAAGAAAAATATTCGGGCGACACGATGAACGGAACCTATGTGGCCGGAGTGTACTATCCCGACAAAACCCGCGTTGGATGGTGGAAAAATGGGTATCCTGATTATTTCGCTAAAATTATTAACTCAACCAACTGGATTGGAATTGGTGTAAAAATTAACGGTCAGGAACTGGATTTGGTCAGGGCCAAAGTATTGTCGTTTACCCGCGAACTGGATATGCAACACGGATTGCTGTCGAGGCGTTTTGTTGCCGAATTAGAAAATGGAAACCAGGTTGAAGTATGTTCTCACCGGTTTGTGAGTATTGCTGCAACCGAAATTGGAGCTATTCGATATAGCGTGAAAGCGCTGAATTTTTCGGGCGACATTCAGGTAACACCGTTTCTCGATGGCGATGTAGTAAACGAAGATTCAAACTACGATGAGAAGTTTTGGGTTGAGGTTTCACGAGCTGTTGGTGGATCGGAAGGTTATCTTACAGTTGAAACCTTGAAAACTGAATTTCAGGTTTGTACAGGAATGTGGTTTCAGCTTTTAAAAAACGACGAAAAAGTAGAAACAGATATTTCGAACAGGGATAGTGAAAAATACGTCGAGGCATCGCAAAGTGTCCGGGTAACAGAAGGCGATGTAATTGTGGTTGAAAAATTTTCGTCGACTATTTCTTCGTTATATTATTCAAAAAATGACCTGGTTGAAAAAGCCAAGGAAGCAATTGATTTGGCCGTTGATGCCGGATTCGATGTTTTATTCGAAAGTCATAAAAATTGTTGGTTAGATAAATGGGGAACCAGCGACATTAAAATTGAAGGAGACGTGGCAGCCCAGCAGGGAATCAGGTTTAATATTTTTCAGCTAAATCAGACTTACAGTGGCGAGGACGAAAGGTTAAACATTGGCCCCAAAGGATTTACCGGCGAAAAATATGGTGGTGTAACCTACTGGGACACAGAAGCATATTGTCTTCCTTTTTATCTGAGTACCGCCTCTCAGGAGGTCTCGAGAAACTTACTGGTTTACCGGCATAAACATCTTCAGAAAGCCATTGAAAATGCCCAGAAGCTTGGGTTTAACAACAATGCGGCATTGTACCCCATGGTAACCATAAATGGTGAAGAGTGCCACAACGAATGGGAAATAACATTCGAAGAAATTCACCGTAACGGGGCCATCGCTTATGCCATTTATAACTACATTAATTACACCGGAGATAAAGAGTACCTGGCACCTCATGGTTTTGAAGTGTTATTGGGAATCAGCCGGTTCTGGAGCCAGCGAATTAACTGGTCTGGAGCCAGAAAGAAATATGTAATGCTTGGCGTTACAGGGCCAAATGAGTATGAAAATAATGTGAACAATAACTTTCATACCAGCTACATGGCTGTGTGGACTTTAAAATACACGCTTGAAGTTATTGATTATCTTAAAAAAGAATTTCCTTATCTCTACGAAGAGATGATTCCGAAATGGAAGTTTAACGAGATTACAGAAACTTCTCGTTGGAAAGATATTATCGAAAAAATGTATTTCCCGAGGGATGAAGAAAGGCAGATTTGCCTTCAACAGGACGGTTATTTGGATAAAGAATTAATCCCCGTAGCTGAGTTACCTGCCAAAGATTTGCCTATAAACCAGAAATGGTCGTGGGACAAAATTCTTCGTTCGCCTTATATTAAGCAGGCCGATACATTGCAGAGCCTGTTCTGGTTCGAAGACGATTTTTCTGACTCAGAATTACAACGACATTTCGATTTTTACGAGCCTCTTACGGTTCACGAGTCATCGCTTTCGCCATGTGTACATTCTATTCTGGCTGCAAAAATTGGTTACGAAGAAAAATCGTACGAAATGTATTTGCGCACTGCAAGGTTAGACCTTGATGATTATAACAATGACACCGAAGATGGTTTACACATCACCAGCATGGGTGGCACATGGATGTCGTTCGTAATGGGATTTGGCGGCATGCGCGTTAAAAACGGGCGATTGATTTTTGAACCGTTTATTCCGGATAACTGGAAATCCTATTCATTCAGAATTAATTATGATGGAGCTCATCTTGAAGTAAAAAATGAGAACAGCACATTCATTGTTGAAAATCATTCTGATGTAGAGGTTCCGGTAACTGTGTGGGGCAAAGAGCACCAGGTAGGAGGAAGCAGCAAAACAGAATTCAAAAAATAAAATGTAAACTTCGGTCTCCTCCCGAGAATTCGGGACGTCTTCCGATTAAAAAATATAAAATGAAACAACTACTATCACTTTTAATAATTATACTCACGCTGAACATTTCGGCGCAAACAAATTTACAACGTGTTGAACCACCAAACTGGTGGGCAGGAATGAAATCGCCCGATTTGCAACTTTTGGTTTATGGCGAAAATATCTCAAAAACAGATGTTGCTATCCAATATCCGGGTGTAGAGATTGTTGCCGTTACAAAAGTTGAAAATCCGAACTACCTTTTTGTCGATTTAAAACTGGCAAATGATGTAAATCCCGGTAAATTCGACATTAAATTTAAAGAGGGAAACAAGGTTGTTGAAACTTATACTTACGAACTCTGGGAACGTGAAAAGGGCTCAGCCAACCGTGAAGGATTTAACCCGGAGGATGTAATTTATCTGATTACTCCCGACCGCTTTGCAAATGGAGATACAAGCAACGACGAAGTGGACGGCATGAAAGAAGGATTGGACAGGGATTTTAATTACGGACGTCATGGCGGCGACCTGCGCGGAATTATCAATTCACTGGATTACCTTCAGAAAATGGGATTCACCGCAGTTTGGCTGAATCCGGTTTTGGAAAACGATATGGCCAAAGAATCGTACCACGGTTATGCATGTACCGATTTTTATAAGGTCGATGCACGGTTTGGTAGCAATGAAGAGTACATTGAACTGAATAAAGAACTGGAAAAACGGGGTATGAAATTGATTATGGATTTGATTTTTAACCACTGTGGCTCAGAACACTGGTGGATGCAGGATATGCCAATGAAAGGCTGGATTAACAATTATCCTGATTATAAAATAACCAACCACCGCCGTACAGTAAACCAAGACCCACATGCATCTGAAGCTGATGTGAAAGGAATGATTGAAGGTTGGTTTGTTCCAACCATGCCCGACATGAACCAGAACAATCCGTTCCTGTCAAAATATTTAATTCAGAATAGCATCTGGTGGATTGAATATGTTGGTCTGGAAGGAATAAGACAGGATACATGGCCTTACCCCGATAAAAATATGATGACCACGTGGACAAAAGAATTGTTAATGGAATACCCTGGTTTTAACATTGTAGGCGAAGAGTGGAGCATGAATCCGGCCATTGTTTCGTACTGGCAGAAAGGAAAATACAATGCCGATGGTTATAAATGTGATGTACCAAGTATGATGGATTTTCCATTGCAAAGTGCTGTTTCGGAAGGTTTAAAAAATGAAGAAAGCTGGGGGTCAGGATTAATTCAAATTTACGAAGCAATTTCTAATGACTTTCAATATCCTGATGCGGAAAACCTGACTATTTTCCCCGACAACCACGACATGTCGCGTTTTTATGTTCAGGTGGGTGAAAATGTGGACTTACTAAAAATGGGCGTTGCCTTTTTCTTAACCACCCGTGGAATTCCGCAAATTTATTACGGAACAGAAATACTGATGCGCCACGATGGAGGTGAGCACGGCGACATTCGCGCTGATTTCCCCGGCGGCTGGGAAGGAGACAAGATAAATTCATTTACAGGAGAAGGCTTGAGCGATGCAGCCAAAGATATGCAACAGTATGTGGCAAATATCCAGAACTGGAGAAAAACAGCCACTGCAATTCATAAAGGAAAACTAATGCATTTTATACCGGAAGATGCAACCTATACTTATTTCAGGTATACCGACGATGAAGCAGTGATGATGGTTATGAATAAAAACAACAAGGACAAAACTGTTAAAACCGACCGCTTTAAAGAAGTAATTGCCGGATATACCTCAGGGAAAGATATCATTTCCGGAAAACAAATTTCTGATATTTCAGAGGTTACCGTCCCTGCAAAATCGGCAATGATTATTGAGTTGAGCAAGTAGCCCTGAAGGGGCGTAATAATATAGCCCGGGGCAACACCCCGGGTTAAAGTACAATAAAGTGATCAGGCGCATCCGCTTTAGTGGCGATGAAATTCAGACCTGTCATGCGCCGCAGAAATTGTTAAATCATTCATCCGGAAATTTGATTATTAAATGTTTGATTGTCGGATGAATAAAACCAATTTTAATGAAATCCAAAATTTCAATCTTTCTCCTGGTTCTGGCATTTACAGCCTGCAATCCAACAAATAAAAACGAACATCAATCAATTCGACAAGATAATACGCCCGAAGGGAAATTGGTGGTTTACCAGGTATTTACCCGTTTGTTTGGGAATACCAACACCACCAATAAACCCTGGGGGACAATGGAAGAAAACGGTGTCGGCAAATTCAACGATTTTACCGATAGCGCCCTCCGGGAGTTAAAATCGATGGGCATTACGCACATTTGGTACACCGGAGTTCCGCACCATTGCGTAATAAATGATTATACTGAATATGGTATCAGTAACGACGATCCTGATGTGATAAAGGGCCGTGCCGGATCGCCTTATGCGGTTAAAGATTATTACAATGTAAATCCCGACATGGCTGTCGATCCGGCAAAGCGCCTCGAAGAGTTTGAAGCGCTGATTGACCGTACACATAAACACGGAATGAAAGTAGTTATCGATATTGTTCCAAACCATGTGGCCCGAAATTATCAGTCGGTTTCAAAGCCTGAGGGTGTGGCTGATTTTGGTGAAAACGACGATACTTCGGTAGAATACAGTCGCGATAACAACTTTTACTACATTCCGGCTGAAGCATTTAAAGTCCCCGAGCCATTAAACGATTATCAACCGCTTGGAGGCGAAAATCATCCGCTTGCTGATGGTAAGTACGATGAAAATCCGGCAAAGTGGACAGGTAACGGCTCGCGAAAAGCCCAGCCCCATTTTTACGACTGGTACGAAACTGTAAAAGTTAATTATGGTGTAAAGCCCGACGGGACATACGATTTCGACAGGCTGCCCGAAGGTTACAACCAAAAAGATTACAAAACGCATTTTGAATTCTGGCAGGATAAAGATGTGCCTGATTCGTGGAATAAATTCCTCGACATTACCCTTTACTGGTTAGAAAAAGGTGTTGACGGCTTCCGTTACGATATGGCTGAAATGGTTCCTGTAGAGTTCTGGAGCTACATGAATTCGGCCATAAAAATGAAAAACGCCGATGCTTTCCTGTTGGCCGAAGTTTATAATCCAAACCTTTACAGAGATTATATTCATCTGGGGAAAATGGATTATCTCTACGATAAAGTGGAACTGTACGATACCCTTAAGCACATTATGCAGGGGCATGGAAGTACCGATAATCTTCCTGTAATTATGGAGGGTTTGGCTGATATTGAGCACCACATGTTGCATTTTCTTGAGAACCATGACGAACAGCGGATTGCAAGTAAAGGTTTTGCCGGAGATGCAGAAAAAGGCAAGCCGGCGATGGTTGTTTCAACCTGCATCAGCACTTCGCCAACTATGCTTTATTTTGGGCAAAATGTTGGCGAACCGGGCAACGGAAATCCCGGGTTTGGATCAGAAACCAGAACTACAATTTTCGATTACTGGGGTGTTCCGGCTCACCAGCGATGGATGAACGATGGCGCATTCGATGGTGGTCAGTCAACGCCGGAAGAAAAAAAACTAAATAATTTCTATAAAACGCTGTTGAGTTTTTCCGCTTCATCATCAGCTTTAACAGGCAGTTACCGCGAAATTCATTCGCACAACAGAATGCATACAGAGAATTACACCGATAAATTATTTTCGTTTATAAGGTGGAAAAACGACGACCGGTTGATTGTGGTTGCTAATTTTGAAGAGGCAACTCACAAATTCAAACTCCTGCTCGATGAAAAAACGGTACAGCAGTGGAACCTTAAAAACGGTACGTACAAAATTTCCGACCAGTTAACCGGCAGATCCGATTTCGAATTGGAAGTCGAAGATGATCTGGTATTTATTTATATCGAAATACAACCTTTGGAGTCTTATGTCTTTAAATTATAAGGCAAAAAATATTTTTTAAAAAATAAAGATTTATTGAACTATTTATATATCTAGTTGTTTAGATGTTTTTAAATTGGTTTAAAATACTCACCATAAAGATGGTTTGGTTTTTGGTTTAGTTTAGGTTGATTAAAAAGGCTGGTTAGAGAACCAGCCTTCCTTTTTATATCGACTTGTGTTTACAACAATCTATTTTTTCATTATCCCGTAACACATAATTTTCAGGATAATATCTACGCTGCGTTCCAGGTTTACATCGCCGTAGTTACCGGCTGAAAGAGGCATTTCCAATCCTTTTATTGCCGTTGTTATACCAATGGCAGCAAGATTAAAATCGTAGATTTCAAATTCGTTTTTACGGACACCTTCAATCAGTATTCGTTTAATCATGCGTATTTCGTCCTGCTCGTATTTATGTTTTACCTCTTCTATAAAACCTACTGCAGTTATATCATTTTCAATAGCATGATAAAAATTAGCCAGATTCCGGAAGGTCGTAATTTTTGTCAAAATATATTCCCTTAACTTATCTACCGGATCCATGTTACGGTTAATTACAATTTCCAGCTCGTAGGCCAAAATGTCAACCTCTTTCATAATTACGGCCTGGAACAAATCTTCTTTACTTTTAAAATAGTAGTAAAGCGAGCTTTTCCCTTTACGAACAGCGTTTGCAATATCGTCTAGGGTTGTTTTTTTATAACCGTACTTGCTGAAAATTTCTCGGGCAATTTTTAAAATATTTTCCCGGTTGAGGTCTTTTTTATTCCCGTTCTCGTTTGTAGTTTGCATGAATAAAAATGTTTACCTGTATTTAAACCGGAAACAAAGATAACCATTTATTTAACCCGCAAAACATTTTTGAACATTTTACTTTTACAGACGACAGCGTGACCAATGTTACAAAACCCTTATATTTAGCTGAAACAGCAGGAGTTAATATTCGAAATCTTCTCCATTTTCCGGTTTTGCCATGCGAAAATCAAGCAATTTTCTTTCGAGGTTTGTTCGCCAAACCTTTACTTTTACCTTATCGCCAAGCTGATAAGTTTTTTGTGTGTGTCTGCCAACCAGTGCATAATTTTTTTCATCGAAAATGTAAAAATCGTCATCCAGTTCGGCAATTGGCACCATACCTTCAATTTTGTTTTCCAGCTCAACATAAACTCCCCAATCGGTAACCCCCGAAATTACTCCCGGATAAATTTTCCCAATATGGTCCTGCATAAACTCCACTTGTTTATACTTTATGGAAGCCCGTTCGGCATTGGCTGCTTTTGTTTCCATATCGGAAGAGTGTTTGCACAGGTTCTCGTATTTTTGTTCATTTGCCGAACGCCCGCCTGCCAGGTATTTTTCGAGTAAGCGGTGTACCATCATATCAGGGTAACGACGAATGGGCGAAGTAAAATGAGAGTAGTATTCAAACGACAATCCGTAGTGCCCGATATTTCTGGTCGAATATTCGGCCTTTGCCATGGTACGTATCGCAAGGGTTTCTATAACATTTTGCTCGTTTTTCCCTTTTACATTATTCAGTAATTTGTTTAATGAATTGGAAATTGCATTGGGTGTAGATAGCTGAATGCCATAACCAAAACGGTGGATAAAAGTATTGAACGACACCAGCTTATCCGGATCGGGTTTATCGTGAATACGATAAACAAATGTTTTAGGCGTTTTATTATTTCTCTCTTTTCCAATAAACTCAGCTACCCGTTTATTGGCAAGCAACATAAACTCTTCAATTAGTTTGTTGGAATCTTTGGACTCTTTAAAATAAACCGATAATGGCTTTCCGGTCTCATCAATTTCAAATTTAATTTCAACACGGTCGAAAGCGATAGAACCCAAACCGAATCTTTCGTCGCGTAGTTTAACTGCAAGGTCGTTAAGTTTTAATACTTCGTCAGAATAGTCACCTTCCCCGGTTTCAATAATTTCCTGTGCCTCTTCGTAGGTAAACCTTCGGTTCGAGTGAATTACAGTTTTTCCAACCCACTCATTTTTAACAGAGGTGTTATCGGTTAATTCGAATACGACAGAAAAACAGAGTTTGTCTTCGTTTGGCCTTAATGAGCATACCCCGTTCGAAAGCCGTTCGGGCAACATCGGCACAACCCTGTCGACCAGGTAAACCGAAGTGGCCCGGTTTTGTGCTTCTTCCTCAATTATGGTACTTGGTCTAACATAATGGGTTACATCGGCAATATGAATTCCAACTTCCCAGTTCCCGTTATCAAGCTTTTTCAGCGACAGGGCATCGTCGAAATCTTTGGCATCAACCGGATCGATTGTAAAAGTAATTCTGTCGCGAAAGTCACGGCGCTTCTTAATTTCATCAGACGGAATTTCAAGCGGGATTTTTTCTGCAGCTTTATCAACATTTTGCGGAAACCGGTGAGGTAACTCAAACTCGGCCAGAATGGCATGCATTTCGGCATCGTTATCGCCTGTATCGCCCAGCACCTCAGTAATTTTACCAAAAGGGCTTCTGGCATTTGCCGGCCAGTCGGTAATTTCTGCAATGGCTTTTTGCCCGTCTTTTGCACCGTTCAGATTTTCTTTCGGAATAAAAATGTCGAAACTAACCTTTCCGGCCGGCGTTAAAAAGGCAAAATTGCGCGAAACCTGTACTGTTCCAACAAAAACTGATTTAGCCCGCTCAATAATTTCAGTAACTTCTCCTTCCAGATCATGCTTTTTTCTGCGTGCAAATACATGGATGCGTACTTTATCGCCTTCCATGGCATGTTTCAGGTTGCGCGAAGAGATTAAAACGGGGCGTTCAATCTCGTCACTGACAACAAAGGCAAATCCCTGTGGTTGCATTTCAACAACACCACAAGCTGTGCCGGTCCTGGCTTTTAGTTTGTATTTCCCGCGGGCAATCTGGTCGAGGTAACCATCATCTTTTAATTCCTGAAGAACAACATTTACCAGTTTGCGGGTGTCTGGTTCTTTAATTCCAAGCCAACCCGAAATCTGTTTGTAGTTTATGGTTTTGCCAGGTTCTTCGTATAACAGGGCGAGAATTGCATTTTTAAGTTTCTTTTTATTGAATGTTACAGTCTTTTTAGTTTTAAACTGTCTGCGTTTTTTCTTTTTGGCCATTTTTTAGCGAAATATTTATCGAAACAAGTTATAATAATTAATGTAAATACTTTCTTCATTCATATAATTTAATCATGAAGTTTTTATAAAATTTCAGTAATGACCGACAAAGATTAAACTTTATTAAACAGATTCTTCTCTTCATTGTATTTCGTTCAGAATGACAGTGTTTTTATGTAATCATGGACGTTTGGGAGGAGATTGGTTGGAGGCAACGCCTCCAACCAATCTCCTCCCAACTAATTTTTGCTGAAAAGCCTGTCATTCCGAATCCCGATTATCGGGGTGAGGAATCTGTTGCGATTTAGTCGGATACTATTGGTTAAATTTAACTTTAGTTATCGTTTACAAAATTTATTTAACAGCACAAAACACTCAATGTTTACAGGAATTAGTATGTTTGTAGACCATTTTTAAACAATGATTTTTAAGAGCAAAATACCCATATTCTTTATAGCCGGTCTGGCCTGGGTGGTTATTATTTCTTCGTGCGCAAACATAGGAATGCCATCGGGGGGACCAAAGGATTCAATTCCCCCGGTTTTGCTGGGAACTAGTCCGGAATATAAAGAGCTGAATTACAAAGGCGACGATGTCCGATTGACATTTAATGAGTACATAAAAACCGATGAAATTTCGGAGGAACTGGTTATCTCTCCACCTTTAACAAAACGGACTTCAATTCGTACCAGATCAAAAACCCTGATAATTCAGTTTAATGAAGACTTGAAGGACAGCACAACCTATTCGTTCGATTTTAAAAATTCAGTTGCCGATAATAATGAATCGAATCCGTTGAAAAATCTGCGGTTTTCTTTTAGTACAGGCAATGTTTACGATTCGCTAAGGGTAGCTGGAAAAGTAATGAATGCGTTTAACCTGGAGCCACTGGAAAAGGGACTGGTTCTGCTGCAAAGTAATCTTCACGACTCGGCAGTTTTTAGGATAAGGCCCGATTACATTGCCAAAACCGATGAAACCGGGCTTTTTATGATCGATAATATTGCCCCGGGGAATTATCATATTTTTGCCCTTAATGATTTAAACGGCGATTTAATGTATAACGAAGGTGCCGAAGAAATTGCTTTTGTGGACTCAGTGATTATTCCTTCAGCCGAATTTTATCAAGAGGTGGATACACTGGTTAAAGGTGTCGATTCACTAATGGTTCTCGGACATACTCACTTTCATCCCGATCCATTTTATTTGCCGTATTTTACGGAAGATATATTTGAACAGTATATCGATTCGTACGAGAGAGAAACCAGGAACAGGTGCCTTTTCCTTTTTAACGAATCGGTAAAAGATACCTTTACTATAAATCTTCTTAATGCTGAAAGCGATAACTGGCAATTGCTGGAGTATAACCGTAAAATGGATTCGCTGGTACTCTGGATAACCGATACCATAGTTGCCCGGCAGGATTCGTTACTGATGGAGCTATCTTATTTTCAGCTTGACACAGCAGGAGAAAGGTATGTGTATAAAGATACCCTGCTAATGACTTTTAAAGACAAAAAAGTTGATACGAAAAAGAGAAGAAAGAGAAAGGATGAAGATAAAGCTGAACCGGAGCCAATACCTCAGTTTAACTGGTTAAGCAATCTTTCATCTACAATGGAGCTGAACAGCGCTGTTAACATCATAGTTCCTGAGCCGATAGCCTTTTTCGACAGCACAAAAATTCTGCTTCATTTAACCGATGATACCCTTAAAACTCCCCTGAAATATACTTTCAGAAAAAATAAAACGGCATGGAGAAGTTATAATATTTTTTATAAATGGGAGCCGGAAGAAAGCTATACCCTTACAATAGATTCTGCAGCCTGTTTTAACATTTATGGGATTTCGAGCCGCGAAATGACCCGGAAATTTAAAATACGGGAAGAGGATTATTATGGCACCATAAACCTGAATTTAACGAATGTAACTATGCCAATGTTGGTACAATTACTGAAAAACAGCGATGAAGAAGAGGTGCTAAAACAACGAACAATTGATAAGGATGGTCCGGTACTTTTCGATTTTATAGCCCCCGGCAAATACAAACTAAAGGTTATTTACGATGAAAATAGCAACGGTAAATGGGATACCGGAAGTTACCAGGATAGATACCATCCTGAAAAAGTTTCGTATTCGAGCGAAGTAGAAAAGGTGCGTTCGAACTGGGATAGTGAACTAAACTGGGATTTAACACCCGATTTAACCTTTACAAAGAATATTAGGGATAAGGAACTTGAAGAACAAAAAAGAAAAGCTGCCGAAGAAAAAGTACGTCAGCAAAAAGATGAACAACAAAAGAACAGTATGTTTAAGCCGGGGAATAAAAGTACATCTGGTTCAGGTGGCAATATGCGGATGAAATGATATAGTTTGGTACTGATTTCTAATTTTTTTCTACCTTTAAAAAACTAATCAAAAAAATTATGGCAAGCATTAAAGGTCTTAAAAAAGACATCGATTTAATAATGTCGCTGGCATTAAGCGATTGTTTTTACGTGTTGGAATACAATTCGAAGGTAAACGAGAAGGCAGTGTATAAAATTGCCGGTGAAATTATTCAGAAACACCGTGAGTTGCGTCTTCGCACCAACCACCCCGACGGAAAAGACAATCCGAAAATGGTAAAAGAGTTTTATCAGGATTTGGTTAAGGATATGCTTGGTGCTGCCGATGTGGCGCTTGAAAAACTTTCGAAGGAAGTGAAGAAGGTGGCTAAATAAAATTATTTCAGATTAAAAATTTTGTGTGCAACTACCTTCCCCTGGTACCAGGTGGTTAATTCCCATTTCCCCAATTTGTCATCGAGTGGTTCCCATATGCAATCGCCCAGGTAAAATTCAAAATCGTTTGTACGAATATACTGTTCTCCGGTAAAAGGAGGTATAACTTCTCCGTTTTTATCTTTAAACGGTGGGTGGTCTATTTCAAATTTCAGTTTTTCTCCTTTGCCATTTTTAATGTGTAGAACATAGCCAAACTCAGTACCAATAGACGCTTTAATTTTTGTGCTGAATTCCTTTATTTTAGGAATATCCCTGCTGGTTTTATCCCATTTGGAGTATTCCCCGTAACTGTACATTTTAAATGTTGGCCTTTTCTTACTCATTGTTAAAATTTGATCAAATGTAACAAATGTTATAATCAGTTTAAATAAAGATTCTAAATTTGCCCTCTCATTTGAAAAAGTGGCATTTATCAGGAAAAATATCAGATTATTATTTGTACTAATTCTTCCGGTATATTTTTATATCGTACAGAGTTCGATACAAAATAAACATACTCACTTTTTTGCCAACGGAATTGTAGTTACTCATTCGCATCCTTTAGAGAAAAGTGGTGACGCTCCTGTTAACCAACACAATCATACCAAATCTGAAATTATCCTGATTCAGTGTTTGAACTTCGATTTTTATGAAACGCCCGGTTCAGCGGAGGCAAATTTTACTCCTGACGAGTTCCATAAAAATTTCTTTATATCAAACGACCAGGTTGCCATTTTTTCCCCTTACCTAAAATCCATACCACGAGGCCCTCCTGTATAATGTTTTTGTATTGAATTTAAATAAAAACATTAGTATTTACCGAATTACTTTTTTTACATGAAATGGATTTTAGCACTGTTTGTGCTTATTATAACTTTTAATTTAACAACTGCCGCCGATCCCGATGACGATAAAAAAAAGCCAAAAACCGATGCCATGCTTTTTGGCGGTGTTAAATCGGGCGAAGAACATATCCCTTTTGCATCAATTACAATAAAAGGCACAACAATTGGAACGGCTGCCGATGCCACCGGACATTTTAAAATGACCAACCTTCCGCTGGGGAAACAAATGGTTGTGGTTTCTGCAATTGGGTATAAAATTTTTGAAAAGGAGGTAACTTTTGAAGCAAAAAAGAGTGTTACGTTACTTATTGAACTGGAAACTGATAATATTGGAATTGAGCAGGTTGTGATATCGGCCGACAGAAATGCCAAAAGCCGTAAAGAAACATCGACCATTGTAAACAGTATTAATCCAAAACTTTTCGAGAGGGTGCAAAGTGTAACATTAAGCGAAGGATTAAATTTCTCGCCCGGCTTGCGCATGGAGAATAATTGCCAGAATTGTGGATTCTCGCAGGTGCGAATGAATGGGCTGGAAGGGCCTTATTCGCAAATTCTTATTAACTCCCGGCCCGTGTTTAGTGGCCTGGCAGGGGTTTATGGTCTGGAATTAATACCTGCAAACATGATTGAACGGGTTGAAGTTGTCCGGGGTGGAGGTTCGTCGATGTATGGGAGTAATGCCATTGCCGGAACCATTAACCTGATTACCAAAGATCCTGTTGCCAATAACTTCGAAGCATCGGTTTCGAACGGATTGACTGGCGTTGGCAGCGATTTTGATCCTGCTTATGACTATAACATTAACTTGAACGGCTCGCTGGTAACCGACGATTACAAAACCGGGTTTAGTATTTTCGGGTTTCACCGTAACCGCGATGCCTTTGATGCAAACGGGGATGGTTTTTCCGAACTATCGAAAATTAAAAATTTAACCATGGGCGGAAGGCTATACCAACGTGTTGCTCACCGTGGTAAACTTACTGTCGATTATTTTAATATTTACGAATTCAGACGGGGAGGGAACGATTTTGAATTGCCGCCACACGAAGCAGATATTGCAGAAAGCCTTATTCATAAAATTAATTCGGGGGCAGCCAATTACGATATGCTGCTGCGTGAAAACGATAAATTTTCTGCTTTTCTTTCATTACAAAGCGTAACCCGAAATTCGTATTACGGAGCAGAACAGGATTTATCTGGTTATGGCAAAACGAAGGATTTAACTTATTCTTCCGGGATTCAATATACACGGCAACTGGACTATTTACTTTTTGCCCCGGCAACTTTAACTTCCGGGATTGAGTCGACAGGGAGTTCGTTAACAGATGAGAAACAAGGTTATTACGAACCGGACGAAGATATTCATTATAAAAATACATTAATTGCCAACCAGAAAATTGGTACACAGGCAGTATTCCTGCAATCGGAATGGAAAACCGAACGTGTAGTATTTAGCGCCGGTCTGCGTTTCGACCATTATAACATTCAGGAAAAATCGAATAATATTGACGATGTTTTGGGAAATGTATTAAGTCCGCGTTTAAGCTTTATGTACAACCTTACTGACCATTTGCAGTTTCGTGCGGGGTATGGAAGTGGATTCAGGGCACCACAGATTTATGATGAGGATTTGCATATTGAAACCTCCGGTTCGCGACAGGTTATTCATAAAAATGATGAAAACCTAACACAGGAATCGTCGAATAGTTTTACTGCATCAATGGATTTTTCAAACGAAATTGGCAGGTGGCAATACCAGTTGTTGATTGAAGGTTTCTATACCCAATTGATAAACCCGTTTGCCAATGAGTTTGGCGAACCCGACGAAAACGGGGTAGTTATTTATAAAAGGGTAAATGCTGAAGACGGAGCAAGTGTGCAGGGAGTAAATGTTGAATTAAATGTTTCTCCTTCAAGGCGTTTTCAGTTTCAATCTGGTGTGACTATTCAGAAAAGTGTATATGAAAAACCACAGGAATTTGGAGAAACCCGCTTTTTCAGAACACCAAATTCTTATGGATATATTTCGATGAACTACAGCCCGTCTCCTTTACTAAATATATCGCTCACCGGTAACTACACCGGTCCGATGCTGGTACCGTATTTTGGGCCATTGTTGCCAAATCCGGAACAAGGACAATTAAATAAAACAGGTTCGTTTTTCGATGCCGGAATTAAAGTGAGCTACGATATTGAAATAACCGATCTTGTACAGGTTCAGTTAAATGGGGGGATTAAAAATATTTTTAACAGTTACCAGAACGATTTTGATGAAGGGATTGATCGTGATCCGGCTTATATTTACGGACCAATAACTCCGCGTACTATTTATCTGGGATTGAAAATCGGTAATTTTTAGTAGATAAAGTGCAAAATATAAGGCCTATCTAAAAAGTATTCTTGCACGTCATTCTGAACTTGTTTCATAATCTTAATCATTTGAGAATCAGACCCTGAAACAAGTTTAGGGTGACGTCTTTGAACATATTCAATACTTTTTGGACAGCCCCTCGCTTTTTAATTAAACAACTTTATCCCAAAAAACAATGTCCTTGGCCGGGCCGGGCCATAAATGTACCCGCTGTCGCGGTTTTTGCCACGGTCAAAGTCATCCTGGTATTGGTCGAACAGGTTGCTTATTCCTCCGAATAATTCAATTGATGAATCAATCCTTGGGAGTCCAATAATATATCCAAGCTTTAAATTTGTTTCCAGAAAGTCTGGCGATTCAAACAGAACATCCTGTTCCAGGGTTCCCTGATCACCTGCAAGTCCGTAATGTGGCACTAACATTGTCCCCGTATAAACTCCTGACAGGGAAGCACTGAATTTCGAACCCGGAGTCCAGCTTAAAGTGTAGTATCCGTAAACCTCAGGCGTTCTTAAATACTCTTTTGTTCCCGGTAATTCTTCCGACCAGGCTATCGCTTCGTTGTAAAGACTTTTCTGAAGTGTAAGGCCCCCCTCAATCTGTAATAACCTGTTATAATTGAACCGTCCTTCGAAAGTTGTTCCAAATACTTTGCTTTTCCCGCCATTTCTCTTTTCCAGAATTGAATTTCCTTCCTCATCAGTTCCCATTTCTTCTAAAACAAATGCATCTTTTAATTGGGTGAAAAATCCTTCGAGAGTAAGACCATAAACGTGTTTTTCGCTTGGTTTGTCCCAGTTTAAAGAGGCACTTAAACTTTGCGAACGTTCTTCTTCCAGGTCGTCTGATAGCTGGATGGTTTGGATGCCCCCGCCTGCAAAGGCGATGTGCATATCGGCATCGAAAGCCTGTGGCGCACGAAAACCTGTTGACCATGACAGGCGTAACTGGGTATTCAGATTGGGTTTATGCAAAAGCGAAACCCTTGGATTTAAAATAAGATTATCAACAAAATTGTGTTTATCTGCCCTCACTCCGGCCAGCAAAGTTGTTTTTTTCGAAATCGACCAGTCGCTTTGAATAAAAGCTCCCAGGTTCCTTGAGTTTTGGTCGATTAGATAATCGTAAGCTTCAATTTTGTCAAAAACATCATCAATTACATATTCTGCACCTACAGTTAAAATATTCGTGCCGCTGACAAAGTCACTGATGGCATGGTTTAGCTGACCTCCAAATTGATAAGTGTAGTTTTTAGATCTTCCGTAAGGCGGATTATTGTTGTATTCCTGCAGTTCGTCGCCACCATCGGGAGCAATGCCTGTATAATGCCTTCTTTTAGTATACTGGCCGGCGGTGTATAAAATAAAACTTGTCTGGTAACTTTTATTGTATTCATAATCAATACCTCCCATAAATACATCGTGTGTACGCTCTTCCGACTGTTTTGCCAAATAAGCTGGCCCGTCAATCATTTCGCCCCCGTAACGGTATTCGTGAGTGCTTGAAAAATTCGCTTCCAGCTTTTGGTTTTCATCAATCTGGAAAAATGAATTTATACCGAATGAATTGTTTGTAATTGTTGGCAGCTCGGAAAAGTTATCACCGTTTGCATCAAAGGCATCGCGGTCGCGATGAAAAGCATACATAGCCATTCCTGCATTTCGCTTTTGCGAAAGTGTAGTTAAAGTTGCATTCACGTTATAGTCCAGAGCATTACTCCCAATTATCGAATTGTTGGAAGTAACTTCGTACGAATTTCGTTGCGGCAGCCGGGTTATAATATTAATCGTTCCGCCAATGGCGCTCGAGCCGTACAGGGCCGAACCGCCGCCCCGTACTACTTCAATCCTTTCCACCATTTCGGTTGGTAACTGCTCCAAACCATACAGCCCGGTTAACGGACTAAAAACAGCCCTTCCATTTATTAAAATCTGGCTATAGGCGCCACCTAAACCATTCATCCTTAGTTGGGTGTAGTTGCAGGTCTGGCAGTCGGTTTCCATTCTTAATCCCGGTTGAAAACTCAGCGATTCCGAAATTGTCTGAGCTGCTACTCTGTCAATGGTTTTCCCATCCAGTACATTTACAATAACTGCGCTTTCGGTTTGCCGTTTAAATGTTTTGGTTCCGGTAATTACCACTTCGTCCATATGAATTACATCTTCCTCAAGGTCGAATTTAACTTCTATGGTTTCTCCGGCTTTTAAGGTAACTTCTTTTCTCCCTTCTCTATATCCTACCATTTTAGCAATCAGGGTATATTCTCCAACCGGAAGGTCAACCATCATGTAGTGCCCGGTAACGTCAGTGGCAGTACCAAAATTTGTTCCTTCAAGATAAATATTTACAAACGGAATGTGTTCGCCTTTTGATACCACATGACCAATAATTACGGCATCGCTGTGTTCTTCCTGCGAATTAACAACTTGTGTAAAAAACAGTATTAAGGAAATAATAAACGTTATTCTTTTCATTTCTAAATACGATTTTCAGTTTTTATAAACAAAAATAGAGCGGATAGTTTATTGATGCAAATTATTTAGAACAATTCTAAATAGATTTTATCGTTTTTTAATAGAATTCCTCAATAAATGCCGAGTACATGAATTACATTTGCTACCGCATAAAAGATTTGTAAGTTTGTAACTTTCATTTAACTGATAATAGAGTTTTAAATATGAGTGAGATTGATAATAAACAAAAGGCTAAAGACCGCCGGAATAATATAACTGTAATTGCACTATCAGTAGTTTTGGTTGTTGTTGTAGTGTTGTTTTTCTTTCAGCGTCGCGACCATAAAGTAATTTTGAATGAAATAAAGACCGAGAAGGACTCAATCCAATTGCAGCTAACAGAAATAGCTTCCGGTTACGATTCGCTGAAAACCGAAAACGATACCATTAACGAGCAACTTTTTGTGGCACAGGCCAAAGTGAAAGATCTGTTACTTGAAGTAGAACAAACAAAAAAAGTTAGCTATTCAAAAATTTCGGGTTATCAGAAACAGGTAACAACATTGCGTGGCATAATGCGTGATTTTGTTGTTCAGATTGATTCGTTGAACAGACGGAACGAACAATTAATGGCCGAAAACCGCGAAGTAAAAGAACAATATATACAGTCGGAGCAGGAAAAAGAGCAACTTAGCAAAGAGAAGGAAAAACTACAGAGCGATTTAAAACGGGCTGCGATGCTCGAAGCACGGGAATTAATAGCAGAGGCTTTAAATAACAGGAGCAAACCAACCAGATTTGCCAAACGGGCTGAAAAGATCAGGATATATTTTGTGCTGAGTAAAAACACCACAGCCAAACGTGGGCCAAAAAATATTTATGTCCGTATAATGCGCCCCGACCAATTATTGATGGTTAAATCGGAGAATGACGTATTTCAGTTCGAAGACCTGAAAATACAATACTCAGCTATGCGCGAGGTAGTTTACGAAGGGCGTGAGTTGCCTGTTGCCATTTTCTGGGATAATATAAACGAACCACAATTAATGCCGGGAACATATACCGTAAACCTGTTTGCCGATGGCAATGAAATAGGCGAAACGACTTTCACTATCAAGTAAAATTATCTTTGCCACATAAATTTTCTTAATGGCAACATTTCTTTTCGACAAAATAATATTTGGTCCGGTTAAAAGCCGGAGGCTGGGTATTTCGCTGGGCATTAACCTTTTACCCACCGACGTAAAAGTTTGTTCTTTCGACTGTATTTACTGCGAATGTGGATGGACACCAAAAGAATACGAGAAAAAAGTGACCCTTCCGGCCAGAAGTGAAGTTAGGGAAAAGCTGGAGGAGATGTTGCTTAAAATGAAGGCTAAAAAGCAACTGCCCGATGTAATTACTTTTGCAGGTAATGGAGAACCCACCATGCATCTCGAGTTCGCAGGGATTATTAACGATACCATCGAATTGCGTGACAGGCATGCACCCAATGCCCGAATCGCGGTTTTATCCAATGCAACCATGCTTCATAAAAAACCGGTATTCGAAGCACTTTTAAAAATAAGGGATAATATTCAGAAACTTGATTCGGCATTTGAAGAAACCGTAAAACTGATCGATCGCCCAAGGGGGATATTTAAACTGGATAAAGCCATTGAACAACTGATTGCTTTCAACGGGAAAGTAATTATTCAGACGATGTTTGTGCGGGGAACTTTTAGTGGGCAAACGGTTGATAATACAACAGAAAAAGAAATTGCGGCCTGGTTAAGCCTGCTAAAAAAGATAAATCCCCTGCAAGTAATGATTTACACCATTGCAAGGGATACACCTGTTGATACCCTTAAAAAAGTTTCAGTTGAAGAACTGAATGCAATTGCCGATCGGGTCAGAAGAGCCGGATTCGACGTTCAGGTTTCGGGATGAAACTTACAAATTTGTACGGTACCACTCCGAGCTTTTGCCCATCCAGCGGATACCGGCAACAAATCCTTTAAGTTTTAGCAAATCGTCGCCTTCGAGCCATGCATAACAGTCGTATGTTTTGCCTGATTTCGGGTCGTATATGCTTCCGTCTTTCCACTCTTCTTTTTTCGAATCGTAAATAAAACTATTCAGAATTTGTAATCCCACAACAGAACGATTACGCAATGCCGGATCCGGATTTTCATCGTCCTTTGGCGGTTCGCCATTTTCATATTTTTCAGGAATCATATAAACGATTGTTCCGATATATTTTCCGTCTTTCTTTTCTACTTCAATTTTGGTTGTTTTTTCATCGTTCCACCAAATGCCAACAATTTTATTGGCCTCTTGTGCAAACCCTGTTAATGCATAAATTCCCAGGAAAAATAAGATTGCTAATTTTTTCATAATACAGATTTTGATTTAATTTATGGTTTAAATATATAAATTATTGAAATTCATTCCGAAAAATAACTTATTAAACCTAACGATATGAAAATTGTAAAACGCATTTTGCTCGTACTTTTAGTTTTTATTGTAATTGCTGTTATTGCAGGCTTTATTCTGCTGAATAACGTAAAAACTGCGGCTATCCCCGATTATAACAAGGATGTACAGTTGTCTGGATTAACAGAAGAGGTTGCTGTTTATCGCGATTCTCATGGTATTCCGCATATTTATGCTAAAAATGAAAAAGATCTTTACAAGGCTGTGGGATTTACCATGGCGCAGGACAGGCTTTGGCAAATGGACTTGTTACGGCGGGTAACCCAGGGCCGGTTATCTGAAATTCTTGGAAAAGAACAGCTAAATACTGATTTACTGATGCGCTCCTTACGAATTCAGGATAAATCGGAAAGGATAATATCTGGCTTAGATCCGGATATTGTTTTATCGCTTAAAGCATTTTCGGAAGGAGTTAACCAATACATTGAAAACTATCCGTTACCGCCCGAGTTTAAAGTTTTAGGTTACAAACCTGAACAGTGGGAGCCGGTTCATTCCATTAATTTAATAGGGTACATGGCCTGGGATTTATCAATGGGCTGGGGAACAGAGTATTTTCTCCACCAGTTAAAAGCAGAAATAAGTGTAGAGCAGATTAGCGAGTTGATTCCGGATCTGGGAAATCATAAAACTGCTATTTACCCAGGTTTTGGTGAAATTGAAATCGGGAAAGGAGAAACACTGCTTTCAGCAACCGAAAATCTGAAAAAACTGGGAGTTGAGGTATTCAATGGAAGTAACAACTGGGCTGTAGCAGGTGAAAAAAGCAAGACAGGTATGCCTTTAATGGCTAACGATATGCACCTGGGATTATTCGCACCCGGAATATGGTACCAAATGCACATTGTTGTTGAAGGAAAACTTAATGTTACCGGGGTGGCCCTTCCGGGACAACCAGCTGTTATTGCCGGGCATAATGAACACATAGCATGGGGAATGACAAACGTAATGGTTGACGACCTAGATTTTTACGCCGAAACATTAAATGACGACTCGACAAAATACCTGTTGGACGGACAGTGGAAAGACCTCCTGATAAAAAAGGAAATTGTAAAGACCAAAGAAGGTGAAAATATTGAAAAAGAGTTAAAGTTCACTCATCGAGGCCCCATTGTTAATCGTTTCAAAAAAGAGAAAGAAACTGCACTTTCTGTTCGCTGGCTGGGAAATGAAATGAGTGATGAAATACGTTCGGTTTTCCTTTTAAACCGGGCCAGAAACTGGAGCGATTTCAGAGATGCTGTAAAAACTTTTAAATCAGTAAGCCAGAACATTGTATATGCCGATGTTGACGGAAATATTGGACTGCAATGCAGTGCCGGCGTCCCAATTCGTAAAGGCTCCGGTATTCAGATTTATCCGGGAGACAGCAGCAAGTACGACTGGACCGGGCTTGTACCATTCGAAGAACTTCCCTTTGAATACAATCCCGAAAGAGGGTATGTGTCGTCGGCAAACAATAAAACGGTCCCTGACGATTATCCATATTATATCAGCCATTGGTTTGCACCACCCAACCGCATCGACCGTATCAGGGAAATGATGGATGGGAAAGAAAAGCTTGGAGTTGAAGATATTAAGACTATGCACAGCGATGTAACATCGAACCAGGCCCAGGTTATGGTTCCGGTATTTTTAGAGGCATTAAAAACCAAATCAGGCTGGGATGGACAGGATGGTGAAGCGCTTGCAAAACTTAGTGATTGGGATTATAATTTGTCGCGCCAAAGCCAGGCAGCATCAGTGTACGAGGTGTTATACCGAAAAGTGTGCGAGAACCTGGTGAATGATGATTTGTCGCCTGAACTTTTCGATGGCATAAAAGGACACAGAATGTTGCTCGAGAACTTAATTATCAACATTCTGAAAGAACAAGAATCGGCGTGGATTGACAATATTAAAACAGAAGAAGTGGAGACTTTTGATGACATAGTTGTACAATCGTTTAAAGAAACAGTTGAAGAATTAACTACCCAGTTGGGCGAAGAAGTAGAGACATGGAACTGGGGGAAAATACACTCTTTCACTTTAAACCATCCGTTGGGTGTTGTCTCTGCGCTGGATAAGGCGTTAAAACTAAACCGGGGGCCGTTTGAAATGCCTGGGAGCTACCATACTGTTTGTCCATATTCATATTCATATAAAAATCTGTACAAAACAAACCATGGAGCATCGCATCGCCACATTTTCGATACGGGCAACTGGAATGCTTCACAAACGGTTATTCCGACAGGAACAAGTGGTATTCCGGCCAGCAAATTTTATCTGGACCAAACGGAAAAATATATCAATAATCAATATCATGCCGATCCGTTTTCAAAGGATGCAGTTGAAAAAGCTACAAAATTTAAAATGACATTCATTCCCGCAGAAGAATGATAAAAATTATGAGTCTGCTAAACCAGCAGGCTCTTTTTTTTGTTCTACATAAAAATTGATGATGGATTATCAGAGACAAATGCTATCGCCGCCCATTTACATTGTATCGGGTGGTCGTGGTATTGCCGGGAACAACCTGGTACAATCGTTGCTTATTCAGTACCCCGAAAATAATATCCCGGTTATAATTGTACCCCATGTTTCTGATGAAGATCAAATATTCGATACCATAATGAAAGCCAAAACCGATGGCGGATTAATTGCCCATACCATGGTAAATCCCGATTTAAGGCTTAAAATAAATGAACTTTGTGTTGAGTTTGGTGTACGTGTGGTTGATTTAATGGGATCCCTGGCTGAATACTTCGACCAGGTACTTGAGGTAGAACCATTAAAACACCCTGGCCTTTACCGCGAATTAAACCATCAGTATTTCGACAGAATCGATTCCATTGAATTTACATTGTCGCAGGATGATGGAATGAGTCCACAACGCTTACAAAGTGCCGAAATTGTATTAACCGGTGTTTCGCGTGCCGGAAAAACACCGTTAAGCGTTTACCTTGCCATGTATGGGTGGAGAGTTGCCAACGTACCTTTGGTAAACGGCATTCCGCCACCACCCGAATTATTCGAGATTGATCCGCAACGCGTGTTCGGGCTGCACATTGGCGCCAACCAGTTAATTGCGCATCGAACAAAACGGCTACACGGATGGAAGAATCACCGAAGTGAATCCTATATAGACCAGCGTTCTGTTCGGGAAGAAATACGAAACGCCATGTTTGTTTTCGACCGCGGAGGCTTTACTGTAGTTAATGTAGCGAATAAACCCATCGAAAGTACCGCCAACGAAATTCTTAATATCATGTCGAAAAGGTTCTCGTACAGGGGCAGAAAACTTGAATCGCCATACCACGACCAAAAAGATAACTAAAAAAAAATTATTCTGAACGCAAGTTTTTTTCGTTTCGAGTGTCTTAATGGTGAAAAAGATTAACAATTCACTTTTAGATATTTTAGAATGAATAAAAAATTTAGCTGGCGTGCGCTTATTAGTTTTGGGTTAACCTACTCATTTATTTTTATAATTATTTCAGGATTTATAATGTATGTAGCCCCTCCCGGACGATATGCACATTGGGTAACATGGAAATTAGCCGGCCTTACCAAAGAGGGATGGCAGGCCATTCACACCATATTTTCTTTAGCGTTCTTAATTTTATCGGTATTCCATCTTTTTATCGTCAACTGGAAAGCTTTCCTGTCGTATTTAAAATCGAAAACAAAAAAAGGATTAAATAAAAAACGCGAGTTTTATATTTCTACCACACTGGCATTCGTTTTCTTTTTCGGGGTAATATTTTCAGTACCTCCGTTTGTAAATATTATGGATTTTGGCGAATACTGTACCGATTCCTGGGAAAAAAGAGAGGAACGTGCTCCAATCCCTCATGCCGAACTGTTAACACTGAACGAATTGGCTGAACAGTTAAGTTTACCATCGGTTGAATATATTACAACTAAACTTGAAAATCATAATATTGATTTCGAAAATACCAGTACGCAAACATTACAGGAAATTGCCGAAGAAAACAACTCAACTCCTATCGGGGTTTATGAAATAATCTCCAAAAGGGCAGGGAATCAACGACAGGGTTCAGGCATTGGCCGAAAAACAGTTGAGGATTTTGCTCTCGAATTCGATAAAAGTGTTGAAGAAATAATTAAGGTACTTAAAGATAATAATATTGAAGCCAAACCCGATGAAACACTGCGCGATATTGGCGATAATAATAATGTGATTCCACGGGAAGTATACGAATTGATTTCGAAGTAATTTTTAAAACGGTTTTATTTCAACTGCATTTGTGCTAATTTTCGAAGGATTATAAAGGCGATGACTGATACTGAAATCATAGAAAAACTAAAACAAGGTGACGAGCAGGCGTTCAGGCAGCTTGTTGAAAATCATCAGAAAATGGTGGTTAATACCTGTTTTGGAATGGTTCAGAATCGCGAAGATGCCGAGGATATAGCCCAGGATGTTTTTATTGAGGTTTTTCGGTCAATATATAAATTCAGGGCCGATTCCAAATTATCGACCTGGCTGTACCGCATTGCCATAAACCGCTCTTTAAATCACATCAGGGACAATAAAAAAAGTAAGTGGTTCCGATCGTTTGAAGACGAAGTGCAGGGAAAAAATAACGAATTACAGTGGCTTGAGTCATCAAAAGCCGATAATCCCGGGTTTGAACTGGAAAATAAACAAAGAGCTGTTTTATTGCACGAAGCCATAAACAGTTTGCCTGAAAACCAGAAAGCGGCATTTACGCTGAGCAAATACGAAGAGCTTTCGTACCAGGAGATATCAGAAGTTATGGAGCTGTCTGTTTCTTCGGTTGAATCGCTTCTGTTTCGTGCGAAAAAGAATCTTCAGAAAAAATTGTATAAGTGTTACAAAAAAAAGTGCATTTAAGCACAAGTTTATTAAAAAGATGGTGTCAAACTAACAGATAGTGAAAAATGAATTGTAAAAAAGTACATAGTAAATTAATTTTCTTTCTCGACAAAGAGCTTCCGGCAGGAGAGATGAAGCAGGTACAGGAGCATATAAATGAATGCGCCGAATGTGCACTCTTTTACGACGAGATGAAAAAAACGCTGGATGTTTTGGAAGTGGATAAAAAGGTTGATGAGAATCCGTTCTTTTATACACGTGTTAAGGCTAGGCTCGAAAAAGAGGAAGCTGCTCCGGAGAAAGCCGGACGACCAGTTTTGGCGAGAGTGCTGCAACCGGTTATGTTCTCTGTAATTTTACTGTTGGGTATTTATGGCGGTTTTAAAATGGGAGAAACAGGGTCGAAAGATTTTTCCGATAATACACTGGCAGAATACGAGATGGTACCTTACCTGAACGAGATGGATGCAGAACCACTCGAAGCATTTTTAATGGAATAAATTATGGCTACAAAAAATACATACCGCATATTAATTTGGGTAATTGTCATTTTGGTGGCAACTAACCTTTCCATGGGGCTTTCGTTTTGGTACCATAAACAACAGGATAAAAAGGTCGCCGAACAGGGTGAAGAAACTGCCGTTGAAATGCCGTCGCAGCAACGTACCCGGTTTTTCAGGGAGCAACTGAATTTAAACCAGGAACAATTGGATATTTTCAGGGAACTGAACCGGGATTATAACCGCGCAGCCTGGCAAATTACCAACGATTTGGAAGCTCTGAGGATTGAAATGATTAAGGAAATGGGCGGTGAAAACCCGGATCAGAAAAAACTGGATTCCATTACAAAACATATAGGGGAGCATCATACCAACCTGAAGCAGCTCACTATCGGATACTATATGGATATGAAAGAGGCCTGCGATGAGGACCAGCAGGAGAAACTGAATGAGATTTTTATCTCAATGTCGAAAACGAAAGAAGAAGTTGCATTGCCTCAGCAAGGGAGAAGAGGAAGAGGAGGTTACAGATATAATAACAATACTAATTAAAGAAATTAAGTAAAAGAAATGAGTCCCGGGTACCGGGATGAGTTCCGACAAAGTTCAATAACATTAAAATTCTTAAAGATATGAAAACTAGTAAGTTAAGTAAATTTACCTGGGTGCTCTTTGCCCTAACGTTAGCAACAACTACTTTGTTTGCACAAAACAGGCGAAACGCAAATCAGGTAAACCAGGTTAATAATCAGACACAGAATCGCAGTTGTGTTGAGTACATCTCAGGATTAACCGATTACCAGAAAACAAAAATTACAGGACTGGAAAAAAAGCACCAGGAGGAGATTGTCAAACTGCGCGAACAACGCCGTACAACAGCCGATGCTCAGGCCAAAGATGAGATTAAAGTTGAAATAGATAAAAAAGTGGAAGCTCACCGTACAGCAGTAAAGCAACTGCTTAATGAAGATCAGCAGAAACAGTACGACCAGTTACAGGCTTCAGGACCATATAATAAAAACAGAAATACAGTAGCCAAACGAGGCCAGGGTAAAGGAAACGGCACAGGTAATGGCAGAGGTTCAGGACGCGGAAGAGGCCAGGGAAGAGGAAACAGGTTTTAATTATTAATACATAAATTTTACAGAAATGAAAAAGATACAAAAGATGACATGGGTGTTTTTAGCACTCGTATTAACAACAGCAACAACTTTAGTTGCTCAAAATCAGAGAAACGTAAATCAGTACTCACAGAACCAGTATCGCAGTTGCGTAGATTACATTTCGGAATTATCCGATAAGCAGAAAGCAGACATTCTGGAAATGGAGAACAAGCACCAGGAGGAAATAGCAGTACTCAGGAATGAACGACGTGCTACCTACGACCTTGCAGGAAAAGATGCAATCAGGAAAAATATGGATGAGAAAGTAGCTGCTCACCGCACGGCAGTTAAAGAATTACTGAATGCCGACCAGCAAAAACAGTACGACGAACTGCAGGCTGCCGGACCATATTACAAAAACAGGATTGTAAACCAGAATTATGGCCGCGGAAGGGCAGGTTATGCTGCCGGTGGTCGAGGTTATAACAGGGGCGCAGTACCGTGCCGTGGGAATGTAAGAGCTGCCGGCTATGGCCAGGGAAGAGGAAGAAATGCAGTTTCTTATGGCCGCGGAGCTGGCAGAGGTGCAGCAGGTTATGGTCGCGGACAAGCCGTTAATAGTGGCCGTGGTTATGGCAGAAATGTGCCTGCCGGTCGTGGTTATGGCCGTGGATATGGGTATGGTTACCCTGTTCAGCAGGATACTACCATAAATAACTAATAAAAATAACTACGAAGGGGAGTTGAAATAGTAATGCCTGTACGGTTATCAGGCTGGCAGGCATTACTTAATTAAGAAACAATTAAAACAATTAAACAATAAGATGATGAAAACAAGAAAAATTACAGCCATACTGGCTATTGCAGCGACAACACTATTTTTTGCCTCGTGTAACGAGGGAGTAACAAATGTTGAAGAATCGCTTGAGCTTGCAGGGCAGGAAAAAAGTTTCGAGTCGACAACAGCGCCCGGCGACAGTTGCGACTTTTCAGGAACGCTGACAGAAGATGAAATTAAGGGATTGCTTGAAATGCGTGAAGAGGAAAAACTGGCCCGCGATGTGTACAAAAAGCTATACGAAGTGCATAACATGGTTATTTTCAATAACATTTCGAAAAGCGAAAATGCACACACTTCAGCAGT
>JBDLJS010000028.1:0-40462 GCA_039714235.1 Bacteroidota bacterium
TTCCAAGGCATGGTAATTTGAATTTTAGTTTCAAATTACTACCCAAAAAGTGTAAACGATGTTTCTTTAACTTTGTAAAGGATGTTTGTTTAACGTACCCGAGTTGTGCATAACGGTTGGAATAAGAATAGTAGCCGATTTTACTGCATTTTCCTTTCAATAGACAAGAAAGTTGAAGTGTGCTGCAATTCTTGAATTAACTACTATCTCGGCTATTATTTTTATACATTGTTGCCAGTCAGTGCTTTTTTTGATAATCAAATCTCTAATTTGAATATGGATCATAAGAGCCTTCTATAACCATTTTTAATTTTTCCAAATACTCAAATCCATATTTCATGTCTGGCAATAAATAGCTTCCTTCTACCCACTCATTCCATGCATTAATCATAATCAGTTTAGGCTGTTCAGGATGGCTGTCAGTATATTCTTTTGCCTTTGACAGCAGGGCGGCAAAACTTTCAGGCGTATTATGATAGTGCACCACATCATGGATACCTTTTGCAGGAAACCGAGGTGTGTCATCCCAGCCTACGGAAACGCAGGGGAAAAACGGTACATTTAATAAAGAATCCATCTGTGCCCTTATTTTCTCTGAATTGGCGCCGTAAACCAGGTAGTCCTCATTTAGCCCTCCCATGTTATACATCGCCACACTGTTGAACCCCATTTCATCTACCCTCTCGGAAAACTGTGTAGCTGCCTTTTGAGACATTATGGATCCGCCGCCTTGGTTCCACTGAATATGCAAACCAGGGAATCCGGCTTTTTTTACTTCTTCCCTGAAATAATCCAGCGCTTTTCGTGCTTCTTCCTCACTTCCGCCGAAACCCTCAAGCAAATTACCTATACTAAATATGGAGAATACCGGTTTACCATCGATTTTAAAATAATTGGGTTGTTTAAAATATTGTGTTATTACCCTGTCAACAATAATTTTGAAATTGTTCCAATCCACGGCCCCATCCCAAAGTAGGGAAGTATCGTCCTTAAACTTGTGCACGTTCCAGTAGTTTCGTTTCACATCGTGGTTGGCCCACATAATGTAAAATTGCATTTTTGAATTATTTCTTGCCTTCAGAAAACCGTCGTTGAGGGCGCTTTCTAAAAAAGGGCCTCCGTCAAACCAGTACCAGTCGTAAATAAAGACATTGACTCCATGATCGACAGCAGCATCAATCCATTTTTCAACTACTTTCGGGTCATTGTCCATCTTATACCCCCAAAGCGGTAAACGCGGCTGGTAATGCCCATCGAATCGGGGATTCCCTTTTTTAATGACTTCCCATTCACCAATACCTTCGGGCCACAACATATCTCCAAAACGCTCGTCATGGTGGCACGACGGCCAGACATATGCTGCAACATTATATTCATTGTATTCTATTTTAGAACTTTCAGTAGTTGAACACGAAAATTGCAACAAGCTAATACAAATGAAAAAGATTGAGAAAAAGTTTCTAATCGATAATTTGTGCATTTTATTCATTTTATAAACTCCTATTGATTTTGTTTATACTTTAGCATTACTGGCAACGTATGTGGAATATAACTTTTATTCCTCTTATTTTTTCATATATGTTACAAAAGGTGTCATTTCCAGGTAAAATAGTATTGTAAATAGCACCTTTCATCTTTTACTTATTATTTCATCAATAGGATTAGTAACTTTCTGAATCTCTACATTCGATACGTATGTATAAATCCCTGTCGTTTTATCATTTTCAAAATCTACTGATATTATCTGAGTCCGGTTGTACAATCTGTTTTCGGTTTTTGCTTCATTAAATGTAGAAAAAATATTTGTTAAAAAGTAATAGCAGCATGCATTGTAATATGTAGAGATGCACGGCCGTGCATCTCTACAGTATCATCCTGACACACACCCTGCCACACCTGGCCTTTGGCAAGGCTGGTCGCTAAGCAAAAACACCTAACTAACTGAAACAGATGCGCCACTGCAGTTCTGCAACAAGTTTTCAAATAAATTTATTTTACTTCCTGGGGTTTTGCAGCAAGGGTTCAAACATAATTTTTTATTCCCTGCAATTTTGCGGCATAAAATCCTGCATATTTTTTTTATCGCTGCAGTTCTGCGGCAAGCTTTCCAACACCGTTTTTTTATTGTCGCGGTTTTGCGACAGGGTTTCTAATAATATTTTTTTGCTGCCGCAGTTTTGCGACAAGGTTTCAAATAAAATTTTTGCTTTCCACAATTTTGAGGGAAGGTTTCTCAATCCACAATTTCTTTCTAAAAATTATGACATAGATCATAAAATAAAGATTTATTATTAATTTTACGCCGGAAGAATGGTTACGCTAAAAACAATTATTCACAATACTGGTTATATCTGTAAATAAAAAATCATTCAAAAAGAGTCTAATACTAACATACACTAAATTAATTAACTATGATGAGAAAAACGTTATTATTGTTATTCCTGATGGTTGGGTTTATATTGACCTACGCTCAGGAACAGACCGTAACGGGAGTTGTAACTGCTGCTTCCGACGGAGCCCCGTTACCAGGGGTAACTGTATCTCTGAAGGGAACTACGCAAGGAACCACTACCGATGTTGATGGAAAGTATGCTATCACCTTGCAAGAGGGTGACCATACACTGGTTTTTTCATTTATCGGTATGACCACACAAGAAGTGGCAGTAGGTTCACAAACTACTATAAATGTTGCCCTTGAGACTTCAACAGAAGATATTGAAGAAGTGGTTGTAACTGCGCTAGGGATATCGAGGGAGAAAAAGGCCCTGGGTTATTCTGTTCAGCAGGTGTCGAGTGATGAAATAACGAACAGTGGGCGACCAGATGTTATCCAGTCGATGCAAGGAAAGGTTGCAGGGGTAGACATTATTTCTGCAGGTGGAGCAGGTGGTTCTACCCGTATTACAATCAGGGGTTCCAACTCGCTAGATCCTAATGCCGACAACCAGCCGTTGTTTGTAGTAGACGGAATACCTATTTCTAACTCGACTATTTCCGGAAACATATTACCAAGTGCAGGAAGTAATGCATCAGGATCATCCATGCAGTTTGGTTTCAGTAACAGGGCTATGGACCTTAATCCAAACGACATTGAAAGCATGTCGGTACTGAAGGGTGCAGCAGCAACTGCTCTTTACGGTGCAAGAGCTGCCAACGGCGCAATTATTATTACAACAAAATCGGGGAAAGCCGGAAAAACAGTTGTAAAAATCAACTCAAAAGTCATTTTCGACGATGTAGCTATATTCCCCGAAGAGCAAACAACCTGGGGTAGAGGGCTTTATTCCGATATAAATGTACTGGAAGAAGAACCTAAAGAGCCCTCGGGTAACTTTGGTACTTTCGTTGAATGGGGATACAAACGTGATGCTATTGGTGAGACCTATTACAATAACATGGAAGAATTTTTCCAGACGGGTGTTACCTATGATAATTCCGTATCCATATCGGGCGGAAGTGAAAAAGGAAACTTCTACTTGTCGGCAGCAACACTCGACCAGGGAGGTATAGTTCCGAATACTGAATGGGGACGGACATCTGTGAAATTCTCGGGAAGCAGGGAAATAAGTAATAAAATGAAAACATCGGCTTCTGTTACATATACTAAATCAGGAGGTAGAAGAGGAAACCACGGAGATAAAAGTTATATGTCGTCGATGCTTTACTGGCCAAACAGTTTGGATATGAGTATTTACCAGGACGAAAACGGTGCTCATGTTACACACCCTTATATTGATAACCCGTATTACCTGATAAACAAAACTTATTTGGAAGATGACGTAAACAGGGTTTTAGGCTATGTTGATATATCTTATGATATTCTTAAGAATTTAACTCTTTCGTATCGTTTGGGAAGCGATTATTATTCAGATTCGAGAACCTATGTTGTTCCGTATGCTGAAGTTCCGGGCGAACAACCACTCGATCTGGCCAGCCAGAATGGGGGGTATATTGTAGAAGAAAGAATTAATTTTTCAGAAACAAACTCTGATTTAATTCTCACGTTCAATAAAGATATTACTGAAGATTTAAAGGTTACAGCATTGTTGGGGAACAATGTGCTTATTTCTACTTACGACAGGTTGAACACAAGAGGCGAGAAATGGGCATCGCCCGCTTTCTACGATATTAGTAACACAACTTTTAAATACAGCTCAAATGCAGATGTGCTTAAGAGAATGATTGGAGTATACGGTAACCTTAGGTTTGAATATAAAAACTACCTGTTCCTTGGGTTAACCGGAAGAAATGATATTTCGTCAACCCTTCCTGTTGATTCGCGTTCTTATTTTTATCCCTCGGTTAACTTAGGTTTTATTGTTACTGATGCTTTAAATCTTGAATCGAATCTGATCTCTTATGCAAAACTGAGAGCTTCGTATGCAAAAGTTGCAAAAGATGCACCGGCTCACAGCCTGGATAGGCTATATACTTCAAGTACATTTGGAGAGAGTGCTACTCTAACAATGGATAACTCGCTTGGTAATTCGGCACTTAAGCCTGAGCAAACAACCTCCCTTGAATTTGGAACAGATATGCAATTCTTCGACAAACGACTTGGAGTCGACTTTAGCTGGTATAAGGCCAACACAGTCGATATGCTTTTCCGTACACCTGTTGCATATACCACAGGGTACAGCTCTGTACTTAATAATATCGGAGAGCTGGAAAACAAGGGTATAGAATTACTTGTAACAGGAGAAGTGCTAAGGGGTAAGGATTTTAACTGGGATGTTACTGTTAACTTCTCTAAAAACAGGACAAAAGTTATCTCATTAGCCAACGACCTTGAAGAAATTGAGATTGCCAGTGGTTATGCCGGTATACATCAGAAACTTGTAGTTGATGGATATTACGGCGATATGTATGGTTATACCTACAAACAATATTACGATGCTAACGGCAATGCTCAGGGAGCAATAATAAACAGCGACGGACGGCCTACTATCGATTGGGACAATCCGGTATTTTACGGGAATGTAAATCCGGACTGGTCTGGAGGTATAAACAACACTCTGTCATATAAAGGCCTCTCTTTCTCGTTCCTGATAGAAACAAAACAAGGCCACATAATGTCGAACGAACATGTAAGAAACCTGATTCGTCAGGGAAAACATATTTCTACAGAACACAGGCCAACCGCGTCAGAAGAGGGTGTAATATTAGATGGAATAAATGTAGATGATGACGGTAATTTAATTGGAGAAAATGTCAATCGAATTCAACATTACCGTAATTTTTATCGTTACAGGGATGCAGATAATGCAGCTACTGTGATTGAGGATGCCTCGTGGATCCGTTTAAGAACATTGAATTTAACATACAACCTGCCAGGCGATTTAATCTCAAAAACCAACCTTCTTAGTGGCGCCAGTATCTCATTTATTGGTAGCAACCTTTGGGTGCTTACCGACTTTAGTGGTTTCGATCCTGAAATAAGCAAATTTGGTGCAGGTAGCAACGCTCAGGGATATACAGGATACAGTACTCCTAATACGAGGCAAATTGGTTTCTCGGTTAATTTAACTTTTTAGATAATTATAAAAATAGTACAAAATGAGAACTATATTAAAATATAAATTTATCGCGATAGTACTGATGTTGTTGGTGTTCGTATCGTGCGAAGATTTTTTAGATGTAAACGAACACCCGAATAAACAAACAACACCTGTACTGTCCACATTAACTTCATCATGTATAGTACAGGCGGCTAACGTAAATTATTCATTAACATATTATGGTAGCAGGTATGCTCAGCATACATCAGGTGTTAGAGGAGGTCAGACCGACCAGTATTACGAAAACAGGATGAACAGTGCATGGTACAGATTGTATGCAGTATTGCTTGCAGACCTGGATGAACTCAAAAAGCTGGCAACCGAAAAAGAAGCATATCATTTTCTGGGTGTAGCTCAAATTTTAAATGCAGCTTATCTTGGAGCAGCATCAGATTTCTGGGGCTCTCTACCTTATTCAGAAGCATTTAAAGGAAATGAAAATCTCACCCCGGCTTTCGATACGCAGGAACAAATTTATGCTGAAGTTTACAACATGCTTGACGCGGCTATAGCAAACCTGCAAAAATCTGATATAAAATATGATTTTAATGGCGATGGCTTTGAAACAGATTTCGATTTACTTTACGATGGAGATACAGAGAAGTGGATAAAACTGGCTCATGCTTATAAAGCACGTTTTTTAAACCACTGGAGCAATACTGGTTCTTTCGATGCTGCAGCTGTAAAAAGTGCCGTTAATAGCTCATTTAGTTCAAGCGATGATGATGCCGACTTCTATTATAATAGTATGGATTACAGTCCTTATTACAGTATTGTTCTTGCCAATAATACAGGTAATGTATCAATTATGTTTTCAGACTATATTATCCAGGTATTAAACGGAAATATTTATGGAACAGGATTAGATCCACGATTAGCCATTATTGCAGATACTACAGGAACAGATTATAATGGAGTATATACCGGACAAGTTGCTGGCTCGGATGATGCAAGAGACACTGATTTAACATTTACGGAAAATTGCTGGCATTTTGGCGAATCATCGGCTAACCAGTTAGTGACTTATGCTGAAACGCAGTTTATTTTAGCTGAAATAGAAATAAATTCAGGAAATAAAGGCACTGCTTTTACTGCTTATGAAAATGGATTAAAAGCAAACATGGAAAAATTGGGTGTTTCGTCGGAAGATATTAATACATATATTGCAGAAACCGGTGTTACTGCCGATAACATTTCTATTGGAGATGTAATGAAAGAAAAATACATTGCCATGTTCTTGCAATACGAAGCATGGAACGATATTAGAAGATATGACTATGGTGAAGGAAACGATACTTATAAAAATTTCCCATTACCTGCAAATATTAATCCCGAAATGGGAGGAAAACATATCAGAAGAGTGCTTTATCCTTTAACCGAAGAAAACAGGAATGGTGTAAGTGCGAATGCAGCAAAAGGCCCTGATTATGGTTTGCTTAAACCTGTTGTCTGGAACCAGTAAGTCATGAGTTTTAGGTAAACATACTTATTCAATAATATTTAAATCTAATCCGGTTGGATATTCCAGCCGGATTAGTCTTTTTATATCATTCAATACCTCAAATAAAAATCTTCCAGTATCGTATCAGTTTGTTCCTTTATTGTTGAAGTTTTATTCCTGTAATGGTTGTTCATATACGAGAAAATCAGCAATTTCCCCGACCTGGTAACCATGTAACCGCTTAAGTTGTGGTTGTTGCTTAGTGTACCGGTTTTAGCATAAATAAATGGTGGGTGGTTTTTAAAACGGTGTTTTAATGTTCCTTTCCCTCCGGTTGGGAACATGTCGAATAATTTGGCAATATCGCCATCATATTTACTCTCAGCAGTTATGCGAATCATATTTAAAATCTCGACCATCGACTTTGGCGTAAACAAATTATATCTCGACAGCCCGGAACCATCGACCCAACGTGGTTGGTTGGTAATTTTACTAAGGTAAGTTTCAGTCTGTTTTTTAATTATCCTGCCCGATTTTATACTGTCCTTTTCATCTAACCCATCAGCGCTCATCAACAAAATCTGTTCTGCAAGATAATTATCACTCTCATGCATCATCACCTTAAAAACAGTATCGGTCTCAATTCCATACAGCGTTTTCACATCTGCATAATCATTCATATCCTTATCGGCTATTGTAATGCCTTTCCCCAAAGCGCCGGATAAAAGTTTAACCGACAACTCGTCAGAAGTAATAAACGGAACCTCGAAATGCAGTGTGTCGGTTAAATTGCCGGATAATTCAAGGGTATATTGGTTTTTACACTGCTCCCTGTGGAACCGGATCCTGTCGGGAACAGGAACTACTTTTATAGAATCGGTAAAAGCAGCCGGTACCGCTTCCCACTTTCCGTTTGGGTATACCGTTAAATTTACTGCATTTCCATATACCGGCAGCGATGATAATTCTTTGGAATAATACTCCCCGTAATCGTCCCATGCCCAGCCCAAACCAAAATGGTTTTGCAGGAAATTTGAGCCGGAGAATACTAATTCTTTATCGGAATTCTTAAGAAAATCCAACACTGCATTATCGTCAAAAACATCGTATAACAAGGTTGGTGCGCCGCTTCCCCAAAAAATCAACGAGTCGGTATTTTCGGTATAAAAAAGTGCTGGAATTTTATCTCCAATATTTTTCAATCCCGAATAAAAAGTAAAAATTTTGGTGTTTGACGCAGGTGTAAAATACCGGTCAGCATTGTAATCAACAATATATTTCCCTTTTTCTACATCGTAAACACAAAAGCCTGAATAAGAATTTTTAAACAACTCCAGTTTTTTTAACTGCCGCTGCATTCCTTTTTTACTTTTCACCCTGAATTTCTTTGTCCTTACAAGTTCTGTTTCGTTAACCTTTTCTTTTACTGGTTGTGCAAACACAGTAATACTAAATGAGAAAATCAGGATTAAGGAATAGACGAATTTCATAACAACAATAGTTTTTATTAGAGTTAGTGCTTCTGAATTGCAACAAAAATAGAAAAGAAAACTTGTTGTCCGTTAAACGATTTGTAATTTTAGCCCGAAAGCTTACAAACTTATGGAACAGATATTATTAAGAGACACTTATGCTGAGATTGATCTTGAAAAAATAGCCCACAACATCAGGGTAATGAAAGATGTAGTTGGCCCTGATGTTGCCATTGCGGCAGTTGCAAAAGCCAATGGGTACGGGCACGGTGCAGTGGAAATTACCCCAATTCTTATTGAAAACGGGGCCGATTTACTAGCCGTAGCCACCTTAAGCGAGGCATTAGAGCTAAAAAAAGCTTATCCGAAATATGATGTGATGATTATGGGGTATACACCTGACCATCTTTTGAAAATTGCCTTTGACTACGGGTGCATAATTACAATCTTCTCCCATAAACAAGCTGAAATATTAAATAAACTTGGAAGTACCAGAATTCATTTTAAGATAGATACCGGATTCCACAGGTTAGGACTTTCCTGCGATGAAGAGTCGGTGAAAACAGTGCAAAAAATCACTTCCCTTAAAAATTTAAAGGTAGAAGGTATCTTTTCTCACCTTGCCTTAAGTGATAAAGAAGGCGATGCAGAGCAGTTTAAACGTTTCACTAACTTTATAAAACAATTAGAGGATAAAAACATCGATATTAAGTTCAGGCACTTATGCGACAGCATTGCCACTACCCGATACCCGGAGTATAGATTGAACATGGTAAGGCTTGGGGCAATACTATATGGCATGTCTGGCAAAGGACAGAAATTACCGGTAAAACAGGCTTTCACACTTAAAAGTAAACTTTCGCATATAACCTTTGTAAAAAAAGGTAAAGGTGTGAGTTACGACTACTTTTGGAAGGCAAAAAAAGACTCAATAATTGGTACACTTCCAATTGGATACGCCGACGGTTACCCAAGGCGGCTAACGCATAATGGTATTGTTTCTGTACATGGAAAACACGTCCCCATTGCCGGGGTTATTTGTATGGATCAACTTATGATAGACCTGTCAGAGGTTCCTGAAGCCAAACCCGGAGACGAGGTAATTTTATACGGTGATGAAGCAGGTCTGCCCATTTCAAAGATTGCCTTGCTTTGCCAAACCAATAAAAATGAAATTCTATCGCGAATAACAACCAGAGTTCCCAGGGTATATATTTAAAAACAAATACTACGATGATTGAAAAAAGAGCAAGTGAACTGTTTGACAAACTTATTTCCATTAGAAGAAATATACACATGCACCCCGAACTAGGCATGGAAGAAAAAGAGACCAATAAAAAAATAAGGGCTTTTTTAGATGAAGCGGAAATAAAAAATGAAACGATAGCAGAAACCGGTGTTGTCGGTATTATTGGTACCGGTGAGGCGCCTGTAGTCGCTTTACGGGCCGATATGGATGCATTGCCAATACAGGAAGAGACTGGTGTTCCGTTCAAATCAAAAATTAACGAGAAAATGCATGCCTGCGGGCACGATATGCACACCACAATACTTTTGGGGGCTGCTAAAATCCTGAAAGAGATGGAAAGTGATTTAAAAGGGACTGTGAAACTTTTATTTGAACCAGCCGAAGAGACTGTTGGGGGAGCCATTCAGATGATAAAGGAAGGTTGCTTAGTAAAGCCTGAAGTTGATGCTGTGTTGGGCCTTCATGTAATGCCTGAACTTAATACCGGAAAAGTAGAAATGAAGTATGGTAAGTTGAATGCATCCTCCGATACGATAACCATAAAGGCATTAGGGAAAAGCGGGCATGGTGCATATCCCGAATCGAGTGTTGATGCCATTGTAATTGCCGGAAATATTGTAACAGCTTTACAAACTATTGTCAGCCGTAATACCTCTCCGTTTAATACTGTAGCGCTCTCGTTTGGAGCTATCCGCGGTGGAGAATATGGCAATATAATTGCAGATAAAGTAACCCTTAAAGGAACACTTCGAACGTCAGATCCCCAAACAAGGGATTACGTTAAACAACGGATAACAGACATTGCAACACACCAGGCTAAAGCTTATGGAGGAGATGCTGAAGTTATTATTGAAGAAGGGTACAAACCTTTAATAAACGATGATAAAATTACCAGGATTTTGGAAGATACTCTTACTGAAAATATTGGCAGAGATAATATACAAACAAAAGAATTTCCAAGTTTAGGGGTTGAAAGTTTTGCATTTTTCTCATCAGAAGTTCCGGGATGTTTTTATCGGCTGGGATGTAAACACCCGGATGATGAGGCCCCTTACCCGATTCACAATTCAAAATTTAATCCTGATGAACGTTGCATTGAAACCGGAGTGACACTTCAGGTTAAAACAGCCCTTAATTTAATGAATGAATTGAACAAATAATTCTGGCGAAGCAACTATCAGGCTTATATCTTAGGCATTATCAGTTACAAGAATCTCACCTACAATTACCTGAAGTTTCCGGGGAAGAATTTCGATATGAAACTGGCTTTTCCCCAAAGATTCACCATCGACTTCGCCTGCCAGCGGCTTTTGCGATGAAATAAAAACCTCTTCGGCTTTAAAACACACCACCCGAGAATCCTTCACATAGCTTCCGTTATACAAACCAACCAGGTTTGTCAGAATTCCCCACACACCGATTTTCTTAATTAGTGTGACTTCAAAAATTCCATTATTAGGAACAGCACCCGGTGCCTGCATCATTCCTCCTCCATTATATTTTCCAATGCCAACACTCACTGAAAAAATCAGGTCTTCTATTTGTTCCCGATCAACAGAAATATTCACTTTTCGGATTTTGTATTGAAGGTAAGCCATTAACAAACTTTGCAGGTAAACCAGAAACCCGGTGCGCCCTTTTTCCTTCATCGCGTTAGCTTTCTGAGCAACCAGCGCATCAAAACCAAAACCAGCCATATTGGAAAAATACCTGTAACTTGTTTCACCATTTTCTGAAAGAGTGAGCTTCCCCACATCCTGAAAAAATGTTTTCCCTTCTTCCAGTTTATTGATAGCACTCCGGTAATTATTTGGAATACCAAAAGTTTTAATCCAGTCATTCCCTGTGCCAACAGGTATCATTCCAATTTTAATTTCATTCAGCGAACATTTTTGCTGTTGAAGCACGCCATTAACAACTTCATTTAGCGTACCATCACCGCCGGCAATAATCAATTGTCTTGCCCCGTTTTCAACCGCATGCTTCGCCAGTAGAATAGCATGTTTTGGATATTCTGAAACTAACAACTCGTATTGGAATCCACGAGCCTTCAAAAGCTTTTCTAACTGATGCTTGTCTTTGGCTCCCCTTCCACCTCCTGCATGCGGATTCAGGATTAATGTCCATCTGTTCTGATTGGTTTTTGGCATACCCTACTGAAAATAAATTCGAAAGATAAAAATATTCATGAATAGTTAAGAAACTGTCTAATTAAGTTCCTTGTATTTTAGTGTAAATGAAGTTGATTAAAGTTAAATTGAAAACCTACGAGTAACCCTCTCGAAATTCCCTTTTAACTTTAATCAACTTCAATAAATAAGCCCGGCTACTTTCCAGTAACCGGGCTTTAATATTTTTCTCCTTCCAGCCTCCGTAAACTAACAGAAGGATGGAAAGGCCCTATAATCCCAACTTTTCTTTCACTAATCCTGGTATTTCCGATGGCTCTTTGGCAACCGGAACACCTGCAGCATTAAATGCCTTTATTTTTTCTTCGGCCGTACCTGCGCCGCTTGAGATAATTGCACCGGCGTGTCCCATACGTTTTCCGGGAGGAGCCGATTGCCCTGCAATAAATGCAACAACCGGTTTGGTCATTTTCTCTTTAATATATCTTGCAGCCTGCTCTTCTGCATCGCCGCCAATTTCGCCAATCAATACAACCGCTTCTGTTTCCGGGTCTTTTTCGTAGCGTTCAAGCAGGTCGATAAAATACAATCCCGAAACTGAATCGCCGCCAATACCCACACAGGTTGTTTGTCCCAATCCGCTTTCAGTAAGCATATTTACCACCTCGTAGGTCAGTGTTCCCGAGCGCGAAATCAAACCAACATTTCCTTTTTTGAAAATCATTCCCGGCAGAATTCCTATCAAACATTCATCTACGGTAATCAATCCGGGGCAGTTGGCACCAATCATTTTCGTATTATTTTGCTTCAGTACAGGAGTAACATCAATCATGTCCTGAACCGGAACACCTTCAGTAATACAAACAACCAGTTCAACACCTGCATAACTGGCTTCGAGAATAGCATCGCCTGCGAACGGGGCAGGAACAAAAATTACCGATGCATTGGCACCTGTTGCTTTAACCGCTTCTTCAACGGTATTAAAAACCGGAACACCGTCTACTTCCATTCCACCTTTACCGGGCGAAATACCACCAACCACGTTTGTACCGTAGGCTCTCATTTTACTGGAATGAAAAGCACCGTCGCGGCCTGTAATTCCCTGTACAATAACCTTTGTATCTTTATTTATAAGTATGCTCATTTTAATCTGACTTTAAACTTTAAATTCTGGTATAGACGCACGGCCGTGCGTCTATACCAATTTCTACTTTTTACTTAATTCAATGGCTGTTTTTGCCGCTTCGCTCATGGTTGCAACAGTTGGCAGCCCGGTCTCTTTAATAATTTCCAGCCCCTCTTTTGCATTGGTTCCCGATAAACGAATTACAATCGGAATGTCAGTTTTAATCTCTTCCAGTGCAACTACCAAACCGCGTGCAACATCGTCGCAACGGGTAATTCCTCCAAAAATATTAATCATTACAGAAGTAACATTTTTATCACTCAACAAAATATTCATGGCTTCCACCACTTTCTCCGGATTTGAAGACCCGCCAATATCGAGGAAGTTAGCAGGGTCGCCACCATAAAGTTTAATCATGTCCATGGTTGCCATTGCCAGTCCGGCGCCGTTTACCATACAACCAATGTTACCGTCCAGTTTTATGTAAGAAAGTCCTTTTGCATTGGCTTCAATCTCCTTTTGCTCGTTTTCGTCAACCTCGCGCATGGCAATAATTTCTTTCTGGCGGAACAATGCGTTGTCGTCGAAATTCATTTTACCATCAATCGCCAAAACCTTTTTATCAGGCGTTAAAACCAGCGGATTAATCTCTGCCAATGAAGAATCGGTATCGACATACAACTGGTAAAGCTTTACCAAAATGGCAGCTGCCTGACGCACCTCTTTCGGATCGCTGAACAACTGCAGGGCAACCTTCCGTGCCTGCCAGTCCATTAATCCCATAGTTGAGTCGATTGGCATTTTAATAATTTTCTCGGGAGATACTTTTGCCACCTCCTCAATTTCAACGCCACCTTCGGCACTTACCATCAGTGTAACCGATTTAGTGTTTCGGTCGTTAATTAAACCAATGTAAAATTCCTTCTCAATGTCTACAGCATCGGCTACTAATACTTTTTCAACGGTAAGGCCTTTAATGTCCATACCAAGAATCTGTTCAGCTTTTTCAACAGCTTCGGCTTTGGTTTGTGACAGTTTAACACCACCTGCTTTGCCTCTTCCGCCTACATGTACCTGGGCTTTTACTACTCTTAGTTTGTCTTCGTCGGTTACTTTTTGTTTAACCTCATCAACCGAATGGCATACAAATCCTTCCGGTACAGGAATCCCGTACTTCCTGAATAAATTTCGGGCTTGATATTCGTGAATTTTCATCTTTTTTGATTAGAAATATTGTATGAAAAAATTTCGACTAAAGTACCAAAATATTTAAATATTCAGAGCTTTAAATATGTCTATTTTTTATGATCTATAACACATTAACAGACAGCTATTTTTTTATAAAAATGAATGAAACGAGCATGACAAAGTTTTACCACACATTAGTATCATTATAAGCGAGTTCCATCGAAATGAGCTTGCGAATTCTATCGAATACCATTGAAATAATTAATAATATGAGGTAAATACCCTTGAAAATTTAAAATTATAATGAGATAAAATCTTAAAAAGAAAATTATGAATTTCAGCAGCTTTATATTTTTCGATTAGATTTGCATTGCAAATAATAATTTTCATGAAAGAAACAATCAGAAAAGTAATTGAACAGGAAGCACAGGCCATAAAAAACATACCCGTTGAAGGCGATTTTGTTAAAGCCATTAACCTGATTTACAAACAAGTACATCAAAAAAAAGGAAAACTGGTAGCCAGCGGTATGGGAAAAGCAGGGCAAATTGCACTGAACATTGCCACAACATTCAGTTCTACCGGAACACCGTCGGTATTTCTTCATCCCAGCGATTCGCAGCATGGCGACCTTGGTGTGGTTCAGGAAAACGATGTACTGCTCCTGATTTCCAACTCGGGAAAAACACGCGAAATAATTGAACTGGTAGACCTGGCAAAGAATTTACATAACGGATTGCCATTAATTATAATTTCAGGTAACCCCGAAAGTATTCTGGCAAAAAAAGCCGATGCTTTTATCAATACCGGAAACCCGGATGAAGTTTGTCCGCTGGGATTGTCGCCAACTACATCGACAACTGTAATGACAGTTATTGGCGATGCACTTGTAGTTTCGATGATGAATAAAATTGGTTTTTCCAGCGAAGATTACGCCAAAAGACACCATGGTGGGTATCTTGGGCATAAGTCAAGAGCACAGGCAATCAAAAAATAATAAAATTAAATATGAATTGGTCAGCATTACAAAACGGTTCTGATATCAGGGGTGTTGCCCTGGAAGGCATTGAAGGACAACACGTGAACCTCACTTCGGAAGTAACAAAAAAAATCGGGATTGCTTTTGCCAAATGGCTGGGAAAACAACTACCTTCAGATAAAGGAAATTTAAGAATTGGTGTTGGCATGGACTCCAGGTTATCCGGGCCGGTACTAAAAGAATCGGTTTGCGAAGGATTGTCAGCATCTGGCTGCGATGTTTGGGATTGCAAACTGGCATCGACACCGGCAATGTTTATGTCAACAATACTCGATGAATTTAACTTCGATGGTGCAATTATGCTTACTGCCAGCCATTTGCCTTTTAACCGTAACGGGATGAAATTCTTCACAAAAAAAGGCGGGCTTGAAAAAGCAAACATCACCGAAATTCTTGAAATTGCACAACGCATTGAGTTAGACCAATTTAACCAGCAGGGAGCAATTAGCGATGCTGATTTAATGTCGGCTTATGCAAACCACCTGGTTGAAAACATTCGAAATAATATTAATGCTGAAAATTTTCAGTACCCGCTGAAAGGCTTTAAGATAGTTGTTGATGCAGGAAACGGTGCAGGAGGCTTTTATGCTACCAAAGTTATTCAGGAATTAGGCGCTGAAATTTCGGGTAGCCAGTTCCTGGAGCCTGACGGAAATTTCCCAAACCACATTCCAAACCCGGAAGATAAAGTGGCAATGGCATCGATACAAGAGGCGGTTATTAAAAATAATGCCGACCTTGGAATAATTTTCGACACCGACGTTGACCGCGCCGCTGTGGTTGACCACCTTGGAAATCCGGTAAACAGGAACAGCCTGATCGCCCTGATGGCTGCAATTGTTTTGGAAGAACACCCGGGAATAACAATTGTAACTGATTCGATTACCTCAGATGGATTAAAAACCTTTATCGAGGACAAATTAAAAGGAAAACATCACCGATTTAAAAGAGGGTATAAAAATGTAATTAATGAGTCGATCCGGTTAAATGAAAATAACGAACCGTCATGGTTGGCCATTGAAACTTCGGGGCATGCTGCTTTAAAGGAGAATTATTTTTTAGATGACGGTGCCTACCTTGTTTCTAAGGTGGTAATAAAAATGGCACGGTTAAAACAAAAAGGCAAAACCATTTTAGACCTGATTAATGAACTTCCTCAACCAAAGGAGAGCTCAGAGTACAGAATTAACATTAAAGCTAAAGATTTCAGAAACTATGGACAATCGGTAATTGAGGCACTTGAAAACTTCTCTGAAAATAATATGGGTTGGGAAATTGTACCTAATAATTATGAAGGAATCCGCATTGCCTGTGATAAAAACTCAGGGAACGGGTGGTTTTTACTTCGGCTTTCGCTGCACGACCCGGTAATACCACTAAATATTGAAACGGAAGAACAGGGTGGTGTTAAACAAATTGCAAACATTTTAATTGAATTTTTCAAAGAATTTGAATCGCTTGACCTTTCAGCATTTGATAAAATAAATTGACACTATGCGAATTACAAAAAAGGATACTGTTGGGTTAGTTATCGATATTCAGGAGCGTCTGTTTCCGGCAATGTGGCAAAAAGAGACGCTTTTGAAAAACTGCAGCATTTTGATAAATGGATTGCAGGAGTTGGGAATGCCATTGGTTATATCACAACAATACACCAAGGGTTTGGGTGAAACATTGCCCGAAATAAAATCGTTGATATCAGAATTTGAGTATTTCGAAAAACGTGAATTTAGCTGCTGCGATGAACCGGAAATATCCGATCAACTAGAATCCCTTGAAGCAAAAAATATTATCATCTGTGGTATTGAGGCGCATGTTTGTGTTTTGCAAACTGCCGTCGATTTAAAAGCAGCCGGCTTAAATCCGGTTGTAGTTATGGACTGTATTTCGTCGCGAACAAAAGAAAATCTTGAAATGGCAAAAGAGCGTTTCCGGCAGGAAGGGATTATGATGACTTCTTTTGAATCGATCCTTTTTGAATTAACCCGGTCGTCGGCAGCACCGGAATTTAAGACCATTTCGAAGCTCGTAAAATAACAAAATAGCTTGCGTTAGAATCTGTCAACAATTACACTGTTAGTTGTTTGTTAATAAAGTATGATTTAGAACAACCTTCAATACAAATAAAAACAAGTAATTTCCTGCTCACTTTTTCAACTTAAAAAAACCATAATTTATGAGCGGATTTTACGGCAGTATTTCAAAAACCGATTGTGTATCAAATGTATTTTATGGCACCGATTACCATTCGCACCTTGGCACCAAACGGGCTGGTTTAGCATTTTACAATAATAAAAAAGGATTCCAGCGGGCTATTCACAGCCTCGAAGACGGCTATTTTAGGAGTAAATTCGAAAACGACATTAAAGGATTCGAGGGGAACAGCGGAATTGGAATTATAAGCGATACCGAGGCGCAACCCATTGTGGCCAACTCTCACCTGGGCAAATTTGCCATAACAACCGTAAGCAAAATTAACAACGCCGCCGAACTTGAAAAAGAATTTCTGGACAAACACCGCACTTTCTCCGAAACAAGCCAGGGAAGTGTAAATCCTACAGAGCTGGTGGCAATGATTATAGCTGACGGGAAAGATTTCGTTTCGGGAATTGAAAATGTGCACAAAAAGATTAAAGGCTCCTGCTCCATATTAATTCTTACCGAAAAAGAGATTATTGCTGCACGCGACAAACTTGGACGAACACCCATTATTATCGGTAAAAATGGCGATGGTTTTGCCGCTGCATCAGAGACTTGTGCATTTGCAAATCTTAATTACAACATTGACAGTTATCTAGCACCCGGCGAAATTGTACGGATTACTGCCGATGGGATTGTTCAGCTGCGTAAGCCAAATAAAAAGATGCAGGTTTGTGCATTCCTTTGGGTGTATTATGGTTACCCGCCATCGTATTACGAAGGGATTAACGTAGATGAGTGCCGTTACCGTTGCGGGGCTGCCCTTGCAAAAGACGATGATGTTGAGGCCGATTTTGTGGCAGGCATTCCCGACTCGGGAGTTGGGCATGCCATTGGCTACAGCAACGAACGGAAAATTCCGTACACGCGTCCGTATGCCAAATATACACCAACCTGGCCGCGTAGTTTTATGCCGCAAAATCAGGATATGCGCGACTTAGTGGCAAAAATGAAACTGATACCCAATCCGGCATTAATTAGAGATAAAAAAGGTGTATTCCTTGATGATTCGATTGTAAGAGGTACCCAACTAAAAGACAACACCCGCGATTTACATGCCGAAGGGATTAAAGAGGTGCACATGCGAATTGCCTGTCCGCCACTCACCTACCCCTGCGATTACCTGAACTTTTCGCGCTCGCGGAGGACATTGGATCTGGCTACCCGAACAGCCATCCGCCAACTGGCAGGAACCGAGAATGTGGATTTGAAAAAATATTCAGATCCGGAAACAGAAGAGTACCAGGCAATGGTTGAACGCATCAGACAAAATCTGGGGCTTACGTCGTTGAAGTTTCAGAAACTCGACGACCTGGTTAAAGCAATTGGGCTTCCAAAAGAGAAGCTTTGTACGCATTGCTGGGACGGGTCGAGCTACGATTAAAGATAAACCATGCTTGAAATCTGCGCCATAGCTTCAGGGAGCAACGGAAATTGCTATTATATTGGAAATGATAAGGATGCGGTTTTGGTTGATGCCGGAATTTCCACAAAACAGATTTTATTACGCATGCATGACCGTGGATTAAATCCATCGAAAGTGAAAGCACTTTTTATATCTCACGAACACAGCGATCACCTCAGAGGAGCCCGTGTTTTAGGAAAGCGGTTACAAATACCTGTTTACCTTACTCCAATAACTCATAAAGGTGCCTACAAAAATTTGCGTCCTGATAATCCGCGATTTTTCGAGCCCAACGAAATAATCAGATTAAACGGATTTTCGGTTCATTCATTCCGTAAAAATCACGATGCTGCCGATCCCAGTTCTTTTCGGATTCAGTACAATAATAAAAATGTGGGTGTTTTTACCGATATTGGCGAGCCATGCGAAAACGTAAGCAGCCATCTTCGAAAATGCGATGCTTTGTTTCTTGAAACCAACTACGATGAAAAAATGCTTTGGGAAGGCAGTTATCCTTATTTTCTAAAAAGGAGAATTGCTTCGGAAGAAGGCCATCTGTCGAACAAGCAGGCTTTTGATCTGTTGCGAAGCCACGCAGGTGAAAATCTAAATGTCGTCTTTTTAAGTCATCTCTCGAAAGAAAACAACACACCTGAAACAGCACTGGAAACAATCAATCCATTATCTGATCGTTTTGAAGTTAAGCTTACGTCAAGGTATGAGGCGGGTGAGGTTTACCAGCTTTAGTATAATTTCAGGTAAAACGAGAAATCTGCTCAAATAAAACAGATATCTCCCTACGGACGAAATGACACAGTGACTAACTGTTCAGCAAATTATCACTCAATGCCTGCAACGTCTCTTTTTTGTTCACGGTTGGCACCAACACCGAAATATTATATTTACTTCCGCCGTACGAAATCATTCGGATTGGAATACCATCCAAAGCTTTAAATACTTTAGGCGCAAATCCTTTTTCTTCTTCAATAATATCGCCAACAATACAAACAATCGACATATCTTCATCAACTTCAACTGTTCCAAATTTATCCAATTCTTCCCTAATTTCTGCAAGGTGCTGTATGTTATCAATGGTAATTGATACAGCGACCTCTGAAGTTGAAATCATATCAATTGGAGTGCGGTATTTCTCGAAAATCTCAAATATATTTTTTAGGAAACCGTAGGCCATTAACATTCGCCCTGAACGGATTTTTACAGCTGTAATCCCGTCTTTTGCTGCCACCGCTTTAATTCCTTTACCATCCGACTCTGCAGTAATTAAAGTACCTCCATCAGCAGGATTCATTGTGTTTTTCAATCGTACCGGAATATTTTGAACACGGGCAGGAAGTACGGTTTGCGGGTGCAGAATTTTCGCCCCAAAATAGGCCAACTCGGCAGCCTCGTCGAACGAAAGTTGTTCTATTTTTTTTGTATTCTCAACAAACCTTGGATCGTTGTTATGAAAGCCATCAATATCGGTCCAAATCTGAACTTCTTCTGCCTCAATGGCAGCACCAATTAATGATGCGGTATAATCGCTGCCACCACGCTGCAGGTTGTTAATCTCATTATTGGTATCTCGGCAAATAAATCCCTGGGTGATGTAATAATCTGCCTGACCAACTTTTTCCAGAACCGGATTAATATTTTTCCTGATAAAAGGTAAATCGGCAGCTTTGTCCTCATCAATTTTCATAAAATCGAGGGCTGGTAAAAGCTTGGTGTTGTAACCGTTTTCATTCATTAAAATAGTTACAAGCTGAGTCGAAATCAGTTCCCCTTGCGCCAGTATTGTATTCTCGCCAATTTCATTAAATGCTCCCGATGTGAATGCCCTGATTGTATGGAAACTCTCTTTAACGATTTGCAGTCCTTTCGTCTTATTCTCCTCAGAGTTAAAAAGTTCAGCAACAACTTTTTTGTATTTATCCTCCAGCTTACCAATGGAAATGCGGGCAGAATCTTTATTCTTCTTATATAAATAATCTGAGATTTCTACCAACGAATTTGTTGTGCCCGACATAGCCGAAAGTACAACTATTTTCTGTTCGCCATCGGTTACAAGATTCATAACCGACCGTATGTTTTCGGGCGAACCAACCGATGTCCCACCAAACTTTAAAACTTTCATATTTCTTCAATTATCTTTTAAAAATGCAAAGATGAATAATTTTGAGTGAATTATGAAAAGCAATTCAGGAACCACTTGTTAATCTAATAATATGATAACTATCACAAATTATTCTAAATTCGTTTGCTTTTAAAAACTAATTTTGAATTGAATCTAAATTCATCAAAAATGAAACATCTTTTTCTAATTTTATCGATTATAGTTTTATCTCAGATTAATGCAAATGCACAGGAACAATCAGCTTATTTTCAAGTTACTACAACGTCAGAAAGCGTTAGCGATGCTATGAATTCAGTAAAATCTGTATTACAAGATGCAGGATTTAATGTTATTGGTGAATACAATCCGGGTGGTTCCAAAGACCTTGCTGTTGTGTGCTACACTAATCCCAAATTAGAAAAAATTGCCTTGAATTTCGAAGACCGCGGTTCGTTAGGGGCGATATTAAAAATAGGTTTCAAAAAAGAAGGCAATTCTGTAAAAACCAGCATGTTAAATCCGATGTATCTTTTCTATGCCTATTTTATTGACGGTATTGATAAACATGAAGCGGCACTCGCTAAAATTTCAGAAAATGCTAAAAATGCAATGAAAAAGGTTGGTACTGATTTTACACCGTTTGGTGGTACCCTCGATAAGAAAAAGCTTCAGAAATACCACTACAAAGTAATGATGCCCTATTTTAAAGATGCTGAAAAACTAAATGAGTTTACATCGTTTGAAGAAGGCTTAAAAACCATTCAGGCAAATCTTTCAGAAGGAAAAGGAGAAACAGAAAAAGTGTACGAATTGGTTTATTCGGATAAAAATATTGCTGTTTTTGGAGTAGCCTTAAAAAGCACAGAAACAGGCGAGTCTAAATTTCTTCCAATAATTGGCGACGGTCATGTTGCTGCAATGCCCTATGAAATAATTCTCCAGGGAAAAACAGCAACTATTTTACCCGGAAGATACAGGATTGCCCTCCATTGGCCCGAATTAACTATGGGAACTTTTATGAAGATTATGAGCACTCCGGGTGATATTAAAGACACATTACAAGGATTAACAGAATAATTTCGAATACCACCTCATTCCTGCGGAAGCAGAAATCTTTCAAACAAATTGGGAAATTCCTGCTTTCGTGAAAATAACACTTCCTATTTCAAAAAAATTTCTAAAAAGAAATCGACTAAATCTTTCCCTGAAGTATCAACAATTCCGATTGCCGGAGCGTAAACAACTGACTCAACACCTATTTTATCAGCTTTTTCTTTAAGGGCCTTTGCGTGTAGCGGATGATGCTGCAATTCGTCTTCGTTGGTTGGAATTCCACCTTCACGGCGGTTATACACAAAAAACGGTGCAGCATTTTTATTCATCTTTCCCATAATATCGAGCTTTTTTCTGATTTCAGTTTGGGCATATAGATCTATTCCATCAGGTGACTTTACCCCGAAAGCTCGGGCAATAGCAAATTGCTCTTCGTATGTCTGATTTAAAGGAAGGTTAAGAATTTCTGCCCACTGCAGAATATCGTAAGTGGCCTGAACAGCAAAAGCACCGGCTGCAGCCAAACGAGTTGATTCCCTTAAAACAGGATCGTCACTTTCAGGCTCAGCCATATCGTTTGAAAAAGCCATCCACAATGAGGTTCCGGCCCCCGCCGAACCACCTGAGCAAGCAATTCTATTTTTATCGATATTGTACTTTTCTGCGTTATAACGAATATATTGCAGGCAACGTTTCGAATCGTTCATGCTGCCCAGTATCCCATACGGAGGCTCGTTCATAAAGCGGTAGTTAATGGTAGCCACAGAAACTCCAGCTTCCAGAAACCGAATCCAGTCTTCCGAATCGTAATACCTAGACTTATCGCCGCCAACGAACCCGCCACCATGAATGTAAATTACCAGTGGTGTCGGTTTCTCAGAATCAGCCAACCAAATATCGAAAGTGTTCCGTTCGTGCGGGCCATATCTTTCATTGGGAAATGTTGCTTTTCGCCCAACAGCATTAATTGTATCTTTAACTTCTACTTCTTCATTCATAATCCCCTAAAAACGAGCGGGCAAAAGTAGAATTATTCCTCAAAACAGAAAAATTTCAGGAAAAAGAATACAATCAAATTAAAACTTACCAAAAATGGCATGCTTTTCTGAGTTAAAATAAATGGTGGAATAGATATTAAAATTCTCTTTATTTGTAGTTAGTTTTCGTTCGATATACAGAACTGGGTGGCCGGGTTTCAAGTTAAGCAGCTTTCGTAAATGCACCGTTGGCTTTACTGCCTTTAATTGTTGTTCACCTCCCAGAATCTCAATCTGGTAATGTTCCCTTAAAATATCGAATAACGACCTATTCTCGAAAGAACGTTGAGTAATGCGTGGTAAGTTGATATTGGGAATGTGATTAACATCGTAAAAAACAGGTTCATCATCCACAAACCTCAGCCTTTCCATATAAATACACCCCGATTCTTTTTCCAGCTCCGAAATCTCAAACGGAAATATTTCGGGCCAGATTTTAACAATTGGTTTCTGAAGAATTTGTGTTTTTAAATGACGTACCCCGATTGCGGAGGCAGTACCTGCAATCGATAATATACCAATAGTTTTGGAAGGTTTTCTTACTATACTTCCCTTGCCTTGTTTTTTAAATATAAAACCATCTTTTACCAGAGAGTCTAAAGCATGTCTCACTGTTGGCCTGGTCATTTCATAAACTGCACATAGCTCATTCTCCGAAGGCAATAAGTCGCCCTCTTTGTAAACACCTGTTACAATGTGTTTCCGAAGTATTTCGTATAATCTCCTGTATTGTGGTATATTATTCATTCTGGCCTCAAAGTTAAAAAAAAATTAAAACATTCAATATAACTTGTAAATACAAGTTGAAAAATATATTTTTACAACCTGAAATTTAATTAAAACATAAAATACTGATTTATAATGCATTATTATTTTAAGAGTATTTTATTTGTATTAACAAGTTTGACAAAAATTTTAAAACAAACATTATATGGCAGTACCTGTAATGATGCCTCGCCAGGGTCAATCGGTTGAATCCTGTATTTTGGGGCAGTGGTATAAAGAAGTGGGAGAAGAAGTGAACGAAGGCGACATTCTTTTCTCTTACGAAACTGACAAAGCTTCTTTTGAAGAAGAAGCAAAAGAGAGCGGAATTCTTCTTGCCGCTTTTTTTGAAGAAGGTGATGAGATTCCGGTATTAACTAACGTAGCCGTTATTGGGAAAGAAGGCGAATCTATTGATGAATTCGGCCCTGGAACTGAAGCTGCTGATGAAAAGCCGGCAGAAGAAAAGGCTGCTGAAAAGGAAGTGGTCGAAGAGCCAAAAGTGGTTGAATTTGATGTAGAAGACACTTCTGCTGACAAACGCATTCGTATTTCACCTCTGGCAAAAAAAATGGCCGAATCAATGGGTATCAATATTACGACTTTAAAAGGCTCAGGGCCACACGGAAGAATTATTGCCCGCGATGTTGAAGCTTCATCAAAAACAGTTGGAGCTTCTGCAAAAGCGACTGCTCCGGCTCCAAAACCAGCTGCAGCTCCGGCAGTAGTATTAGAATCGGGTGATGATTTTGAAATAAAAGCAATTCCGAATATCCGCAAACTGATTGCCACAGCTATGCACCAGTCGTTGCAAAATTCAGCTCAGCTTACCCACCACCTTAGTGCCGATGCACGCAAAGTGATGGCATTGCGCAAAAAATTCAAACAACAATTTGCCGATGGCGAAATCAATCAAAACATCACCATAAACGATTTGGTTTGTTTTGCAGTTATCCGTGCTCTGGAAAAATTCCCGCAGGCAAATACACATTACCATGGAGATAAAATGAAATGGTTCAACAAAGTTCATCTTGGACTGGCTGTAGATACCGACAGGGGCTTAATGGTTCCTGCACTTAAAAATGCCGACGACCTTTCAATCACAGGCCTGTCTAGCCAGCTTAAACAGATGTCGACTGCAGCCAGAAACGGAAATATAAATCCTGACCTGCTGAATCCTGAAGCTGCAACATTTACGGTTTCCAACCTCGGCAACTATGGCGTTGAAATGTTTACTCCGGTAATCAACCTGCCACAAACTGCAATTCTTGGTGTTTGTACCATCGTTCCACGCCCAAAAGAGATTGAGGAAAGTGTTTACGGATTTGTTCCGATGATGGGACTTTCGCTTACATACAACCACCAGGCTCTTGACGGTGGTGAAGCAACACTGTTCCTTGCAGAGATTAAAAACCAAATAGAAAATCTTTCACTTTAAAAATTAAAAAAATGCCTAAGATTCAATATATTAATCCGGACGACGTACGTAAACCGGGACAAATAAAATTCAAACCTATTCCGGTTAACCAATACAGTAAAACCGTAGAAGAGGAAAAAGAAAATTTCTCAAACGAAGATTTAGTAAGAATCTTTCACGACATGGTAGTAATCCGTGAATTCGAAACCATGTTGAACCTGATAAAAACCCGTGGCGAATACAACGGAGTTGAATACAACCACCCAGGCCCTGCTCACCTTTCTATCGGACAGGAAGCAGCAGCAGTAGGTATGGCCTACACGTTGGGAGTAGAAGATTTTATTTTTGGTTCGCATCGTAGCCACGGCGAAATTCTTGCAAAAGGACTTTCAGCCATCGACAAGTTAAGCGATGAGGAGTTAGAAAAAATAATGGATACCCACTTTAACGGAATTACTGCTGCCCCAGTAAAAACAGGGCACAAAGGAACTACAAAAGAACTGGCAATTAAATTCCTGATTTATGGAACTCTGGCAGAAGTTTTTGCCCGCGAAACCGGTTTCAACAAAGGATTAGGTGGCTCAATGCACGCTTTTTTTACACCATTTGGAGTTTACCCAAACAACGCAATTGTTGGTGGTTCAGGGGACATTTCAGTTGGTGCAGCACTTTATAAAAAGGCAAACCGCAAAGATGGAATCGTAGTTGCCAATATTGGCGATGCATCAATGGCCTGCGGCCCGGTTTGGGAAGGGTTGACTTTTGCCACCATGGACCAGTTTACAGAACTCTGGGAAGGCGATATGAAAGGTGGACTGCCATTAATTGTAAACATTATGAACAATCAGTACGGAATGGGCGGGCAAACCTGTGGAGAAACCATGGGTTACGACGTTGCTGCACGTATTGGCGCCGGATTAAATGGAGACCAAATGCACACCGAGCGTGTTGACGGTTATAATCCGCTGGCAGTAATCGATGCTTACAAGCGTAAAAAGAAAATTATTGAAGATAAAAAAGGCCCTGTCCTTCTCGATATATTAACATACCGCTATAGCGGGCACTCTCCTTCCGATGCATCTTCGTACCGCACAAAAGAGGAAGTAGAAGCATGGGAAGCACAGGATTCAATTATTTGGTTTGGCAACGAACTTGTAAAAGCAGGTGTTGCAACTGAAGCTGAACTTGAAAAAATTAAAACAAATACAACTGACCTGATTACTAACTCCATGAAACTGGCCATCGACGACGAAGTTTCGCCACACATGGATATGAAAAAATATCCTAACCTGATTGGGGATATGATGTTCAGCAATGAGTCGGTTGACAAAATGGAAGACCGTGAGCCGGAAGTTAATCATCCGATGGAAGAAAACCCACGGGTAAAACAACTGGCAAAAAAAGAGAGGTTTATGTTTGATAAAAACGGGAAACCTCATTCAAAAATTAAAACTTATGGTTTACGCGACGGACTTTTTGAAGCTATCGTTGATCGTTTTTACAAAGACCCAACTTTAATTGCCTACGGTGAAGAAAACCGTGATTGGGGAGGTGCATTTGCGGTTTACCGTGGATTAACAGAAGCACTCCCATACAACCGTTTGTTTAACTCGCCAATTTCGGAAGCATCAATTATTGGAACTGCAATTGGATACGCCATGTGTGGTGGCCGTGTAATTCCTGAAATTATGTATGCCGACTTTTTAGGCCGTGCCGGCGACGAAGTTTTTAACCAACTTCCAAAATGGCAGGCAATGAGTGGAAATGTTCTGAAAATGCCGGTGGTAATTCGTATTTCTGTTGGCTCTAAATACGGGGCGCAACACTCGCAGGACTGGACAGCCCTTGCAGCTCACATTCCCGGGCTAAAAGTAGTTTTCCCGGTTACACCATACGATGCAAAAGGTCTGATGAACACTGCACTTCAGGGAACCGACCCGGTTGTATTCTTCGAAAGCCAGCGCCTTTACGATATTGGCGAGCAGTTCCACAAGGAAGGAGTGCCGGAAGGTTACTACGAAATACCGATGGGAGAACCTGATGTTAAAAAAGAAGGTAGCGATGTTACTATTTTAACCATTGGAGCAACGCTGTACCGTGCATTGGATGCTGCAAAAACACTGGAAGAAAAATACAATATGTCGGCTGAAGTGATTGATGCCCGGTCTATGGTTCCGTTTAATTACGAACCGGTTATTGAGTCAATTAAAAAAACGGGTCGGATAATTATTTCGGGCGATGCATCGGCACGTGGTTCATTCCTTCGCGATTTAGCGTCGAACGTTGCTGAGTTAGCTTTTGATTACCTGGATGCTCCACCTGTGGTTGTAGGTTCGCGAAACTGGATTACTCCGGCATACGAACTGGAAGATTCATTCTTCCCTCAGCCAGAGTGGATAATTGATGCTATTAATGAAAAAATAGTCCCTCTTGAAGGACATGTAAATACAAACGATTTTACCGAGGCAGAACAATTGGACAGGAATGCCAGAGGTATTTAAGGTGATACGATTTCCAAATCGCATTTAATAACTGGAAGTTAAAAACTTCCGCACCTATACTTGACAAAAAGTATCAAAATCCGGTTCCGAAAGGGGCCGGGTTTTTTATTGTTCTTATCGTTTCCATGCCGAACCAAAAGTAATATAATAACCAAAATCGTTGTTCGACCAGCCGAAGTCCATCCCCATTCTCATTCCAAATAACCTGGAAATTAAATACCTGAAACCCACGCCATAATTGTAAACAAGCGTTTCGTCTTTAAATGTGCTGTTTTCGTCGATTGCTTTGGCCAGCCCTCCAAAAACAACACCACTCCAGCGCATGGTAAAGTCGTATCGTTGTTCAGTTTCCACTGTATACGCCTGCATCCCCTGGTACCTGGCCATGGGCACCCCACGCAGATTTATTCCCGGGTGTACATAAAACGGGGCATCGTTTCCAAACAGGAATTCGCCATCGAACCGGTAACCGCTTACCCATTTTTGTGTTGGCTGGAAATATTTAAATATAACTATGTGCATATTCCTGAAATCATAGTCGCTGCCGGTCCAGCTGTCGCTCATCCTGAAATCGAGTTCGGCATAAAGCCCATTGTTAGGCGTAAAAATATTATCCCGGTGGTCGTACTGCAGAATTGTACCAACAGTGCTTATGGTGCTGTTAAAATCCTTGTCTTTAATAATCTCAGAAAGATGCTCCGATTCAACAACAGGTTTAACATCGGTTGACGCAAAAATATATTCAACACCTGCAAACAGGTGAGTATGCCCGATTTCCTTTAAAATATTTCCATAAAAAGGAATTGTTCTGAAATTAAATGAAAACTTTTTTTCACCGAGATGGGGGATGTCCTTGTAAAAATCCATATTTATATTGGCATAGGCAGCCCCATACCTGTATCTTAATCCAAGTTTCTGGTTATGGACAATCCGCATTGCGCCCAAAGCCCAGGTATTATTGGCTGTGTATCCGGCCATGCCCACAGTTAAATTCGGTGGTGCATACCCACCTTCTCTCGCCGGCTTGTTAGGCTGAATAAAAATAGGAGCTGCAATACCGCCGAAATATCCAAGCGATGGTTCGGTAACAATTTGCACCAACGGCACAAAACCGGCAGCTTGCATTAACCATTTACTTAAATCCACTTTATTATCGAGCGGATCCTTAAACAGCGAAGTTTTTACTTCAGTGCTATCTGGTTTTGTATCCTGAGAATATAAATTGATTGATAATATAATCAGGATTAATGCAGTCAGGATTATGTTTTTCATAATGTTAGTTTGTAAGCTTAATTTATCATTCTTAAGTATAAGGACTTATAAAATAAGTATTTTAATAATGTTTCAGTTTTTATAAATGAAGTTGTTTAAAGTAAATGGGGAATTTCGAGAGTGACATATTGATTCTCAGTGGCGAAGCTCCATTTTTATTTCATAGCCATAGCTACGGAAGAAAAATTAGCTGAAGTCCAATGTCATCAAGATGTTGCTCGCAGTTTTTCAGATTTACTTTAAACAACTTCAATACAATCTATTCAGTTTTAACCGATAACTCCAAATAAAATATAGACTGTATATTTATTCCAAACAGACTAAAGCCAAAATTGTTAACTAATATTTACTATTTTACCACCTTTCATTTGTTCAATATTGTAACCTCATACAGATAAAAATCGTTTATGTTTAACAACCGGAAACTAAATAACCATGCTCGATCCCATTGCAAATTTAAACCTAGTTTACTTAAACCATCTTGATAAAAACAAGACAACTACCCGTGAGCAGTTTGAAAATCTGAATCGGTTTCTGTTAAACAAAAACTGCACGTTTAACCAAAAATCAATGCCGAGCCTTTTAAAACCAAATTTTATTTCGCGCAAGCAAACACAGGAGCTTATTTACGCCGTAGAACAAATAAGCAGTGCACTGGTAAAGTTTATCAACCTTTTTCTGAATAATCAGGAGGTAAGAAAAATTATGAATTTCAGCGAAAAAGAAGAGCAGCTTTTTTCAATCGATCCGGGGTATAATATTCCGCTGGTTATATCGAGGCTTGATGCATTTTTACAGGATTATTCCATAAGATTCTTAGAGTTTAATTGCGATTCTCCGGCCGGGCATGCTTATTCCGACGTAATGGAAGATGGTTTTAAGGAACTGTTCAGGGATTATGATTTTTTGCATCACTGGGAAATTGAATATTTTAAACGACAAGACAGATTATTAAATGCACTTTTAACCTGCTACAACGAGTTTCGGAATCATTCTTCTCATTTACCTTCAAAACCGGTAATTGCCATTGTGGACTGGGACGATGTTTCTACGCTTTCTGAATTTTACCTGCTGCAGAAATATTTTGGCGAAAAAGGGTATAAAACCGTTGTTTGCAGTCCGTTAAATATTCGAATCAGCAACGGAAAAGTTCTTGCCGGCGATGACGAAATTCACTTGATTTACAAACGAGTAATTACAAGAGAATTGCTCGAACGCTGGAACAATGTAACCGGTTTTATTCGGTGTATAAAAGAAAAAAAGGCGTGTTGCTGTAACTCGTTCAGGTCATATATTGTTGGAAATAAAAAAGTGCTTTCGCTGATAACTGATCCTCGTTTTCAATACATTTATTCTAAAGAAGAATTAAATGTTATTCAGAAAACTATCCCCTGGACAAAAATTCTGGCCGACACAAAAGAAACCTATAAAAACATAAATGTTCATTTAAAAGATTTTATAATTGAAAACAAAGATATTCTGGTTCTTAAACCATCGAATTTATATGGTGGTAAAGATGTTTATCTTGGCTGTGAAACTGATGATACAACCTGGAGCGAAGTTATGAATGCGCACATTTCCGACTCGTCATGGGTTGTTCAGGAGTATATTGACATTCCACAGGATATTTTCCCCGAAATTTCTGACGATGTTACACTGAAATTTAAAAAAGTTAACATCAATCCGTTTGTACTGCTTGGAAAATACAGTGGAACAATTACAAGGGTATCCGACAATTCAGTAATAAACGTAAGCGCCGGAGGGGGGTTGGTGCCCACATTTAGCGTTGCCCGAAAAAAGGAGAAACTGACATAGATACAGTGTGAAACAGCGAAAAATTTACCGATTAGGAGAAATTAAAGAGAAACTGGAAAAAAATGAATTGCCATTCTCAGGAATAACTGAACTTGGTTCAGCCGAGTTTCATTTTAACAAACCGGCATTTTATGCCGGTGTTGCGCTTCATTCGCGAAATAAAATCCGTCCGGAAATAATTAAAAAACTTGCTGTTTCAAAAAAAGAGAGATTTTGCGACGAAGATCCTTACACCGAATTATTTATAAAAAAGTTCCCTATTCAGATTATTGCCCGCGATTCGCGTTTTGAATACGATTTAAACCGGGACAGAGAAAACTGCATCTATAAAGAATACAAGAGAAAATGGCATTTGCAGGTTTGGGACAAAACTCTTTCGAAAAAAGAAAAAGAAATTTCATGCTTAAAATTTGATGAATTTTTTGAATTAACTGACATGGTTTGCGAGTATTTGCTCAGGCAAAATAAATTTGTTGTGCTATTTGACATGCACTCTTTTTGCTTCCAGCGCTCTGAACAAACAGAGTGGTTTAACAACCCAAAACCCGAAATAAATATTGGCACAAAAGCTTCGAACCGCACACTATTTCTGCCTTTGATTCAGAAATTTCAAAAAAGCCTTTCCAAAACTCAAATCGACAATAAAAAAATACGGGTTGAAGAAAATAAAATATTTAACGGGGGCTATCTTTCACGTAGGATTGGACAAAAATATTACAACAATGTTTTAACCTTTGCCCTTGAGTATAAAAAATTATTTATGAACGAAATAACAGGCCAGCTTTATCCTGAAATTCTGGAATTACTAATTTCAGATTTTAATTCAGCGGTTAATTATTTGTTCGCCGGCAATACCTTTACAACATATTTTAAAATCTTCGAGTGACCATTTACTTTTTAGTACAACTTTAGCGGCTGACCAATCTGGAGCACAGAGTTTTCAGAAATATGATTTAACCGGCAAATGGAGTTTATCGAAGTTTTAAACTTACGCGATATTTTCCAGAGCGAATCGCCCGATCTTACCCGGTAATATTCAGGTACTGCCACATTTTTTGAGTAGCCTTTTGGTTTTAAAATGCGGTGCAGTTGCGCTATACTGTTCGCCTCAGTGGCTTCGTTTCTGACCACAAGATTCTCAAAGTCGAACAGCAACTCCGGGTCGAAAGGTTTTCTATTTTCCCTTATTTCGAAATGGAGGTGGTTTCCCCTGGCACGCCCCGTGCTTCCTGCCAACCCAATTGGCTCACCTTTTGCAACCCATTTACCTCGTTTCACAAGGAATTTAGAAAGATGCGCATAATAGGTTTGCAAATTATTTTTATGCCTGATTACAACCAGGTTCCCAAAACCATAGCCATAATTCGAACGTTCAATAAATCCTTCGTTTGCAGCTACAACAGTATCGCCCTTGTTCATTTTAATATCGGTGCCGTAGTGCATTCGGCCCGAACGCGGCCCGTAACGGCTGATAATGTACCCACCATCACCCGGTGTAAGGAATTGCGACAAAAAACTTATTTGTTTTGAATCAGACAGTTCCTCCAACTTTTCAAACTCAGAAACTGTTATCGGCTCTACATAACCCAGCACAAAAACCAGTTCATCAGTATTAATATATTGCGCCCAAAGGGCAATCTTTGTCAAAAACAGAATAAAAAATATAACTGCCCCTCTAATCATCTTCAAATTTTATGCAATGGTAACAAAAATCCAATTATAAATTTCGTTTTTCTGATTTTTCAAATGGTCCCACAATTTATTAAAAACATAATTCCATTAACCATTAACGCCAAATTCTGAAATAAGGAACAAATCACTAATAATATTTTAAATATCAACCAATATTCAATATATTGTACCGCAAAATACAAGCATTTCATTATTTTATTATGAATTTGGACAAAATTGACCAGAAAATCTTACAAATACTTCAGTCGGACGGACGAATTACAAATGCCGATCTGGCAAAGAAGATAAACATGTCGCCGCCTCCTATCCTCGAACGGGTAAAAAAACTGGAGAAAGCAGGAATTATTAAAAAATATGTGGCATTGCTCGATCCTTCAAAAGTTGGCGTTGAAACATACACATTTGTAGAAGTAACCCTTAACCGGCACGGAAGCGATGTAGTTAAAAGCTTTATCGATGCAATTAACAATATCGACGAAGTGATGGAGTGCCACCACATTACCGGCGATGCCGATTTTCTGTTAAAAATAGCGGTAAAAAATATACCGGCTTACGAACAACTGGTACTAAATAATCTAACCAACCTTCCAAATATCCAACACCTTAAAACACTGGTGGTATTATCGACAATGAAAAACGAAACTGCATTAAAAATAGAGGAGGATAACTAATGAGCATTCAGGAAAAAGACACCAATTACTGGATTAACAAAGGAAAAGAGATGGTTGCTGCAAGAGAGCAACGAATTAAAACAGCCAAAACACGCAAGTTCGACACCGTTGCAACTCACGGGCTGTACGATGCACAGGAGGCGTTAAGCATGAATAATGGGTCCATAATGGAACCTGTATATATGAGCCCGGCGCAGGCATACGAAAACAGTGCCGAAATGGAAGTAGGCCTTTCATATCAAATGCCAAACTGGTGTTACTCGAGGATTGCAAACCCATCAACTTATTTCCTTGAAGAGACGACAGCTCTGCTGGAAACTTACGGGAGCGATATTGTGGCAAGTTGCCTGGCAACAGCCAGTGGCATGAGTGCAATCAGAACGGCAACCGACCCGTTTTTAGTGTTTGATAAAAACTTTCCAAATCCAAACGTTGTAACCAGTGCTAAAGTTTATGGCGGCACATTCCAACAATTTTGGGTAAGAAGACACCAGGAACAAGGTATTGAAATACGGTGGGTAAAAAATCCGGAGAAAATGGATGAGTGGGAGAATCTGGTTGACGAAAACACACGGTTTGTTTACGGCGAATTTCCTTCCAATCCTTCCGTCGGAATTTTTGATATTGAGAAAGTGGCTGCGCTTGCACACAAATTTGAAATTCCGTGTATTGTTGATGCCACATGTGCTTCGCCGGCATTAACGCGCCCGTTGCTGTATGGAGCCGATATTGTAATTCAATCGGCTTCGAAAGTAATTGGCGGAAGCGGAACATCGATTATCGGGCTAATTACTTCCAAGTTGAACCTGACGAGTAAAATTGGCCCGGAAGATATGAAGGCAGACTTTGCCACCTGGGTCAAGCTTTGGCCATTCCGCGATAACGGGCCTGCAGTTCACCCAATGGCAGCTTTTTTAACTTTAAACGACCTTCGCACATTACGGATGCGCATTGAGTACATGAGCAGAAATACCATGAAAGTGGCAGAATTTCTGGAAGCACACCCCAAAATCGACAAAGTTCATTATCCCGGACTAGAATCGTACCCGGCACATAACCTGGCAAAAAAATACATGGTTTTGGCCGACGATGGCGAAAATATGTATGGCTATATGCTGGCTGCCGAGATTAAAGAAAAATCGGACGGTGAATCTGTTAACGCAAGGAAATTTTACGATGCCCTTCAAATGACATGGCGTGCAACCGACCTAGGCAGGGTTAAATCGGTTGCTACATTAAACGCCATTTCCACACATCAACAACAGGGAGAAGAAGGACGATCGCTGGCTGCTATAAAGCCGAACACCTGTCGAATTTCATGCGGGGTTGAAAATCCTGATGATATAATTGCCGATTTGGAGCAGGCGCTGGATAAAATCTGATTCAACAAAACAGGATACCAAAGGACAGCCCAAACAAATAGCTTTTGTTATTTTGTATTGAATAATTTTACATTCAAACAATGGCAAAAAACGAAAGCATTTTTACAAATTTCCCCCAGCCGGAAGAGCTGTTGGAATGGTACAACAAACAACCTGAAGGTAAGGTTCCCAATATAAACGGACATATCCACACTCCACATTCGTTTAGTGCTTTTTCAGAATTTGAACAAGCATTTAAAATGGCAAAAAATGAAGGAGTAGAAATTCTCGGAATAAATGATTTTTACACCACAGACGGGTACAATGAATTTGCTGAATTAGCAGGAAAGAACAAAGTATTTCCGCTGTTCAATATCGAATTTATGGCCCTGCAAAACGATTTACAGGAAGCCGGAATTCGCGTGAATGACCCAAGCAACCCGGGCAGGACTTATTTCAGCGGAAAAGGATTGTGCCAGCCTGCAAAAATGAGCCAGGCTTCGGCAGAAAAAATTAAAAACCTGATTGCAGAAAGCAACCACCAGACTTTTGAAATGGTAGATAAATTGAATGTATTCTTTGCTGATAACAATATCGACATTCAGTTTAATGCAAAAGAAGTCCAGCAGCGCCTTGCCAAAAATCTGTTTCGCGAAAGGCATATTGCACAGGCCATTCGCATTGCTGTTTTCGAAAAGGAAGACACCGACCCTGGACGCGCTGCACTGCTCAATAAAATTTTCAACGGAAAAGAGATTAAATCAGCAATCGATAATGCAGCCGGATTGGAAAACGAAATTCGAGGCAACCTGTTAAAAGCCGGTGGCGCCGCATTTATTCCCGAAGATCCCAAAGCATTTCTTTCGCTCGATGAAGTGATGGAATTGATTATTGACGCAGGCGGAATTCCGTGTTACCCGGTTTTGCTCGACTTTGGCAATGGTAATTTCACCGATTACGAAGAAGATAAGGAGAAATTACTGGAAACATTAAAAAGCAAAAATGTATTCAGTATTGAATTGATTCCCGCACGTAACAATTTCGACATCCTGAAAAATTTTGTAAAATATTTTCATCAGAACGGCTTTGTAATTACCTTTGGATCAGAACATAATACACCAAAACTCGATCCGATCAGATTGAGTGGAGGGAGAGGCGTTGATTTGGACAACGAATTAAAACAGATCAATTACGAAGGTGCAGCTGTTGTAGCGGCACACCAGTACTTGGTTGCCAATGGGCAGGAAGGTTATTTAAAAAACGGTGTAGCCAAAACCGAAGAAAAAGCGTATTTTATTGAATTGGGGAAAGCAGTGATTAAAAAGTTTCTGACAATAAATTTGAAATAAAAACTCGGTGGCTCTCTGTGAGAATCCTTCGTGTTCTCCGTGGTAAAAAATTTAACCACAGAGTTCGCAGAGAAGACACAGAGGAACACAAAGAAATAAAATACATGAACCAGGGAATTAAAGATTTAATAGAAGTTTCGAGAGCATACGGCAGCAAAAAAGAGTACGTAATTGCCGGGGGCGGCAACACTTCGTACAAAACAGAAGATAAACTTTGGGTAAAAGCAAGTGGATTTGCCTTGTCAACCATAACCGAAGAAGGCTTTGCTGTAATGAATCGCAAAAAATTAGCTGAAATTTCAGAAAATGAATATAGCTCTGATTCATTTGAACGTGAAAGTCAGATTAAAGACGACCTTGCAGATGCTACTATTACAAAAGATAAACGCCCTTCGGTAGAAACATCATTCCACAATGCAATCAATTACAAATTTGTTGTACACCTGCATCCAACTGCGGTAAACGGAATCATGTGCAGCAATAAGGCAGAAGAGTTGGTTAAACCCATTTTTGGCGACGAAGCTGTTAACATTCCTTACATCGATCCGGGTTACATCTTATTCAAAGCTGTTGAAGCTAAAATTATAGAATTCAGAGCCGCGAAAGGTTACGATCCAAAAATAATTTTGCTCCAGAATCATGGCATTTTTGTTAGTGCCAATACTACTCGGGAGATAATTGATATTTACGACAAAATTATTGAAAACATCGAAAAAGAAGTTGGCAAACCTGTTGACAATACTGTACTTCCGGTTGCTGAGTATGTAACTGAAGTTGTTCCGGCAATTCGGGCAATTGTATCAACTAATGGTTTAAAAACAATTAAAGTAAGCAACTCAGCTTTGGTTGAAAACTTTAATTGTTGTTCTGAATCTTTTGAAAAAGTAAATTATCCGTTCACTCCCGATTTAATTGTTTATTGTAAATCGAAATACATTTATATCGACGAAGTTTCCTCACCAGAAGCTACAATTGAAGCTTTCAAAACTAAATTTGAGCAATTTGTTTCCGACAATAATTATACACCCAAGGTAGTATTTATAAAAGGCATTGGAATGCTTTCGATTGGCGACAATGCAGCACAATCGAATACTATTAAAGAGGTATTTGAAGATGCTATGAAAATTTCATGGCTATCAGAATCTTTTGGCGGTCAGCACTTTATGACTCCTGAACAAATCAACTTTATTGATACATGGGAAGTTGAAAATTACCGTCGTAAAGTTGCGGCAGGAACTGCAGCCGGACGTGTTGAAAATAAAATATCGATTGTTACCGGTGCAGCACAAGGATTTGGCGAAGGCATTGCCCGTGTGATGAAAGAAAACGGTTCGAACATTGTTGTCGCCGACCTTAATGAAGAGGTTGGAATTGCTACTGCAGCCTCTTTCAACGAAATAAAAAATAGCAGCCGTGCCCTGTTTGTTCAATCAAATGTTGCCGATCAGGATTCATTAAAGAACTTGATACATAAAACAGTTTGTGAATTTGGCGGCCTTGATGTTTTTGTAAGTAATGCAGGTATTTTACGTGCCGGAGGATTGGATGAAATGACTCCTGAAAACTTCGATTTAGTTACAAAAATTAATTACAATGCCTATTTCTATTGCACAAAGGCTGCCACTCCGATAATGAAATTGCAGAATAAATACAATGCTTCGTTGTATGCCGATGTAATTCAAATAAACTCGAAATCAGGGTTAGCCGGTAGCAAGAAGAACTTTGCCTATGCTGGCGGAAAATTTGGGGGTATTGGTTTAACGCAGTCGTTTGCATTGGAGTTAGCACCCGATAGAATTAAAGTGAATTCTATTTGCCCTGGGAACTTCTACGAAGGACCACTCTGGAGCGATCCTGAAAATGGTTTATTTGTGCAGTATTTAAATGCGGGCAAAGTACCGGGAGCAAAAACCATTGATGATGTTAAAGCGTTCTATTTAGCACAGGTTCCACTTGGTAAAGGTTGCTCTCCTGTTGATGTAGCAAAGGCAGTTTTTTATGCAATCGATCAGGAAAATGAAACAGGACAGGCTATTCCTGTAAGTGGCGGACAAATAATGCTCAACTAAAAAGTAAAAATCCAAAGTAAAAAGAACAGCTCGTGGCTAACAGTTCACAGCTAAAGGCTAAAAAAATATGAAAACAAAAGCAGTAAGATTATACGGTAAAAGTGATTTACGCCTGGAGGAGTTTGAACTTCCTCAGATTAAAGACGATGAGATATTGGCAAAAGTAGTTTCCGACAGTATTTGTATGTCGAGCTACAAAGCAGCAACTCAGGGAACCGATCACAAACGCGTACCCAACGATGCCGCTAAAAATCCGGTAATTATCGGGCACGAGTTTAGTGGCGAAATTGTGGAAGTGGGTGCAAAGTGGCAGCACAAATTCGAAGCCGGACAAAAATATTCAATTCAGCCGGCCATTTATTACAAAGATGGACCTGTGGGTGTACTTAGCGCACCGGGGTATTCGTACCAAAACATTGGTGGCGATGCAACCTACGTAATTATTCCTAAAGATGTGCTTGAACAGGACTGCCTTCTGGCTTATGATGGCCCGGGGTTTTATCCGGCATCGCTGGCAGAACCGCTCAGTTGTGTAATTGGAGCTATGCATGCCAACTACCACACCGCACAGGGTTCATACATCCATAAAATGGAAATAGTTAATGGTGGCAAAATGGCGATTTTGGCAGGTGTTGGCCCAATGGGACTGGCAGCCATCAATTATGCAGTAACTCGCAGCGACCGCAAACCTTCTTTGTTGGTAATTACCGATATTGCCCAGGACCGCTTAGACCGTGCAGCAGAGATTTTTCCGGTTGAATGGGCAAAAGAAAACAGCATTGAAATGGTTTACCTTAACACCGGTAACCTTGAAGATCCGGTTGCAGCATTAAAAGATCTTTCGGGTGGCACAGGCTACCACGATGTATTTATTTTTGCACCGGTTGCGCCTGTGATTGAGCAGGGCGATGCAATTCTGGCAAACGACGGCTGCCTGAACTTTTTTGCAGGACCAAGCAACCCGGAATTTTCTGCAAAAATGAATTTTTACAATGTACATTATGCTGCTACACACATTGTTGGAACGTCCGGAGGGAATAACGACGATATGGTAGAAGCGCTCAACACAATGAGCAAAGGGCTCGATCCTGCAGGATTGGTTACCCACATTGGAGGATTGAATTCGGTTATCAATACCACTCTTAACCTTCCTAATATTCCGGGAGGGAAAAAACTGGTTTACACGCACAAAAACATACCTTTAACAAATATTGCCGATTTTGAAGAGCTGGGGAAAGAAGATCCGTTTTATGCTGAACTGGCAAGAATTGTAGCCAAAACAAAAGGACTTTGGAATGTTGAAGCAGAGGAGTATTTGTTGGCAAACGCACCAGAAATACAATTGTGACAATTAAAAATAAAAATTTAGACATTGCCCTTGAGGCAGCCTGGGCCGGAGCCCGGGTTGTTCTTCAAAACTTCGATAAGTCTAAGGATTTTCAGGTTAAAGGCAACTCTAAAGGACTGGTTACACAAACCGACCTTCAGGCTGAAAAAGCAATCCTCGATTTACTTTTAGCCAAATCGGATTATAAAATTTTAAGCGAAGAAAGTGGCTCACTTGGCAGAAATGAAGGTCCTGTTTGGGTGGTTGATCCCCTGGACGGCACAAACAACTTTGCCCGGTCCCTTCCATTTTTTGCTGTTTCTGTTGGCTTAATGGACAGAGCAGAATCACTGGTTGGCGTAATTATCGATCCTGTTCAGAATAAAGAATATTATGCAGCAAAAGGCGAAGGTGCATTCTGTAACGGAGAGCGGCTGCAACTCACAAAATTTAATACAGATTATATCCCAATGCTGTTTCTGAATCATGGTTATGCTGAAACTGACAGAAAAAAATTCGAAGATCTTTCAAAACTGCTTGCTTCAACTCATAATATATTAAAACTGGGAACCACAGCACTCGAATTATGCTACCTGGCCAACGGCTCTGGCGACGGATTTATCTGCTCGGGTGACGAGCTATGGGATTTTGCAGCAGGGATAGTAATTGCACAGGAGGCAGGGTGCATTTTTACCGACTGGCAGGGTAATCCATGGGATGGCAAAAACGAGCACATTTTATTTGCCAGGCCTGAGGTTCATGCAGATTTGGTAAAGACAATTAAAGACCTTCAGAAATAAAAATCAGGCAGAGAATAAAGGCAATGTAAATACAAAATTACTGCCTTTCCCCGATTCGCTTTCAACCCACAATTTACCACCGTGTTTCTCTATAAATTCTTTGCACAAGATTAATCCTAGCCCGGTTCCTTTTTCCCCGTCTGTTCCCCTCGTTGAAACATTACTGTCTATTCTAAATATTTTACTGATGTTTTCCTTCGGAATTCCAACACCATTATCCTTCACGCTAATCTTGCAAAATCCCTTTTCCTGTTTTATTTGGATAGTAACCCCGCCATTGCCGTTGGTAAATTTTATGGCATTGGCAACCAGGTTCCTGATTATTGTTGAAAACATATTCACATCAGCATAAATACAAATCTCCTGACCTGATAAAACTTCAATCAAAATATTCTTTTTCATAGCAGCTTC
>JBDLJS010000029.1:0-39938 GCA_039714235.1 Bacteroidota bacterium
GCGGGTTATAAAATTATTGGTTTGCCGATAATGGGATTTCCTCGTAAGCCAAGCCTGAAAATCTTTACATTCTTTCAGAAACTGATGCAAAGCGCGTCGATGGCAAAAAAAATTATAAAAGATTTTAATCCCCAGGTGGCAATCGGGGTTGGTGGATTTGCCAGTGGCCCACTTTTACGTGCAGCAGCCAAAAAGAGAATCCCGTCGCTTATTCAGGAACAGAACTCGTATGCTGGAATTACCAATAAATTGCTGGGTAAAAAAGTAAACTCAATTTGTGTGGCTTACGATAAAATGGAAAGTTTTTTCCCGGCTGAGAAAATTGTATTTACAGGAAACCCCGTCAGGGAAACGCTGCTTGTTAAACAGGATAAAAAAGAGGCACTTGAATATTTCAAATTGAGCAAAACCGATAAAGTAATCCTGATTGTGGGCGGAAGCCTGGGAGCCCGATCTATAAATAATTCGGTTCTGAAAAATATTAACGCTATTGCTGAGTCAGGAGTGAAAATAATATGGCAGACCGGTGCAATTTATTACAACAACATTGTTGAACAGTTAAAAGATTCGAAGCCGGAAAATCTGCAGATTCACAAATTTATTACCCGGATGGATTTGGCTTACGAAGTTGCCGGGTTGGTAATTTCCAGGGCTGGGGCAGGAACCATTTCAGAATTGTGCCTGGTTGCAAAAGCATCGGTTTTGGTGCCGTCGCCAAATGTTTCGGAAGACCATCAAACAAAAAATGCCATGTCATTGGTAGAGAAAGATGCTGCATTAATGGTGCGCGATAACGAAATAGATGAGAAGTTATTTCCGTTAGCTTTTAAAACGGTAAAGGATGAAGAAAGATGTGATTCTCTTTCTGAAAAGATAAAAGACCTGGCAATGCCTGATGCCACAAAAATAATTGTTGACGAAGTTGAGAAATTGTTAGAAAAGTGAAAAGTATTAAAAATATAAGAAATGTGTATTTCCTCGGAATCGGGGGAATTGGGATGAGTGCACTTGCCCGTTATTTTAAATATACCGGGCGGAATGTGGCGGGGTACGACCGTACTCAGACTGCCCTTACTGATGCACTGAGGAAAGAAGGAATCGACGTTCATTTTGACGATGATATCCGTAATATTCCAACAAACTGGAATCCGGCAACTACAATGGCGGTTTATACACCAGCCTTGCCCGAAGACCATAAGGAGCTGGCATGGTTTAAAAGTCAGCCCATTGGCCTTTTTAAAAGAGCGAAAGTACTGGGGCTGATTACCAACGATAAAAGCGGAATTGGCGTTGCCGGAACGCATGGTAAAACAACAGTCAGCACCATGGTTTCTAATATTCTGAACAAAACAGAAAAGGGGTGCGGGGCTTTCATTGGAGGTATTTCGAAGAATTTTGGGAGTAATTTATTGTTGCCAAAAAGCGATTCGCCCTGGATTGTTGCCGAAGCCGATGAGTTCGACCGTTCGTTTTTACACCTTAATCCGGAACTGGCGCTGATAACTTCTATCGATGCTGACCACCTCGATATTTATGGAAAGAAAGAGAATATTGTCGAGTCGTTCGAAAAATATATTTCTCAGATTAAAGAGGGCGGAAAGCTTGTTGTAAAACAGGGAGTGGAAATTGATCGTTCAAAAACGATAGCTGAAATTTTTACTTACTCTTTAGATGAAGATACCGACTTTGCAACTGTCAAACTCAGTTTGAATGAAGAAACCGGGTTTTATCAGTTCGATTTAAAAACACCCGGCGGAGTAATTGAAAATTGTAAAATGAATTACCCCGGATTGGTTAATGTTGAAAATACAGTTGGTGCCGGTGCACTGGCCTGGCTGGCAGGAGCTTCTTCAGATGAAATAAAAGCCGGGATTGAAGATTACCAGGGCGTTGCACGTAGGTTTGATATTCAGTTTAAATCGGCAAATAAAATTTATATCGACGATTATGCACACCACCCTGAAGAGCTTAAGGCATTTATAAACTCTGTCAGGGCATTGTTTGCTGATAAAAAAATAACAGGAATATTCCAGCCACATTTGTATTCGCGCACACAGGATTTTGCAACAGAATTTGCAGCCAGCCTCGATTTGCTCGACAAAGCTGTTTTAATCCCGCTTTATCCCGCCCGCGAAGAACCAATTCCAGGTGTTTCGTCGGAAATAATTTTCCACCAGATGAAACTGGATGACAAAAACCTGGCAGAAAAGGAAGAAGCCCTGAAAATTGTACAAAACGATTCGAACGAAATAGTTTTGACCATGGGTGCCGGCGATATAGACAGGATGGTAAAAGATATTATTGAACTTTTAGAAATGCAATAATCATGTTTCGGAAACTGTTGAAAATAATAGGTTTTTTAGCGTTGGTAGCATTTGTTATCGTTACCCTGGCGTTTACAGCATCGGAGGTTAATAATGCTACCTGCCGGAGCATTGAAGTTGAGTACGACAGCGATGAAATCATAAAAATAAACAAAGAAGAAATTATCCGTTTGGTAACCAATACCGACAAACAGATTTTGACTAAAAAACTGGAACAGATAAATGCCGAAACGATTGAAGATGAGGTAGAAAAACACCAGGCTGTGTTAAATGCTGAGGTGTATAAAGTTATTGTAAAAGACAGTTCGGCATATAAGGGTATACTAACGGTAAGGGTTAAACATCGCGAGCCGGTGGTACGGATTATAAGCAACTCGGCAAATTATTACCTCGATGAATTTGGAAGGAAAATTCCTGTTTCGTCGGAATATACAGCAAATGTATTGGTTGCCACAGGTTATATTAATGAAAAGTTTGCCAGAGAAACATTGCTTCCAGGTGTCCTTTATATCGAAAACAATGAATTCTGGGAAGCACAAATCGAACAGGTTCATATAAGTCAGGATGGAAATGTTATTCTGACTCCTTTGGTTGGCGACCATATTATTGAACTGGGGACGCTGGATAATTACCAGGGAAAATTACGGAATATGAAAGCCTTTTATAAAAAGGTGCTGGCTAACAATAACTGGAATAAGTATAAATCAATCAGTTTAAAATATAATAATCAGGTAATAGCAAAAAGACGATAAAAATGGTTTCAAAAACAAATCATTCGGTTGTTATCGATATAGGTACTTCAAAAATAGTTGCCCTGGCAGGACGACCTGTCGGTCAGGGAAAAATCGAACTGTTGGGGATGGCACAAACACCGTCGAAAGGAATTAAACGGGGTGTGGTTTTTAATCTCGATGAAGTTGCCGAATCCATTCACCTTGTTCTTGAAAATCTCGAAAATCAAATTAAACAGGAGGTGAATATTGTGCATGTGGCATATGCCGGGCAGCAAATGAAAACCATCGATTTTCAAACCTCAAGGATAATGTCCGATGAAGGAGTAGTCTCGCAGTTCGATATCGACGATTTATATAATGAAGCAAAAAAAGTAGAACTGGCTGACGGATACAGGATTTTGGAAATTATTCCTCAAAAATATATTATCGACGATGATACGGAAGAGCTGAATCCGGTCGGAATTACAGCCAGAAAAATGGAGGCCAGGTATAAGCTGCTTGTGGTTCCTGAAACCTACCTGATAAACTTACAGCGTGTTTTCGAAAAAGTTGGCGTTGAACTTGGTGAACTGGTTCATGCATCGCTTGCTGTTGCCGAGGCTGCATTAACTTCCGACGAAAAGGAGATGGGCTCGATTGTATTGGATATGGGCTCAGGAACAACAAAAATTGCAGTTTATCACGATAATGCACTGCTGCATGCAGCGGTAATTCCATTCGGAGGCAGCGTAGTTACCAAAGATATTAAAGAAGGTTGTTCAATTTTACTGAAATGGGCAGAGCAACTTAAAGTTCAGTACGGGCAGGCACTTGGCGATTTTGCCGACGACCAGAAAGTGGTTACCATTGCAGGAAACAATGGCTGGGAACCCAAAGAAATTTCATTTAAAAGCCTCGCGTTTATTATTCAGGCCCGGTTGGAAGAAATTATAGATTGCGTTTATTCCGAGATTGAAAAATCAGGAATCGAGGATCAGCTTGGAGCAGGAATAGTACTTGCCGGGGGAACTTCGAAACTGGAAAATATAGAATCGCTCGTAAAATTCCGTACCGGAATGGATGTGCGTATGGCACATCCGGTTATTCTTCCGGTTAATAAGAAAGAAGAAATTCAAAACCCCGATTATTTAACAGCACTGGGAATTATGAAACTGGTGCTCGAAAGTTCAGAGAATACCGAAAAGGTTCCTTCAAAAAAACCGAAAAAGAAAAAGGAAGGAGGCGGTATTTCGCCATGGTTTAATAAAGTTGTTCAAGGCGTTCTGGATTATGTCGATGATGATAACGATGATATAGCATTGAATTAAACAAAAAGATATGGCCGAAGAATTAGTAAACTTTCAATTTCCAAAAGCGACATCCTCAATTATTAAAGTAATTGGTGTTGGAGGAGGGGGCTGCAATGCGGTCGACCATATGTACGAAGAGGGAATAACGGGTGTCGATTGTATTATTTGTAATACCGATGCACAGGTGTTGGAAAACAGCCCAATACCTGTTAAAATTCAACTAGGGGTAACACTAACTGAAGGACGGGGAGCCGGAAACAAGCCCGAGATGGGTGAAGAAGCTGCGCGCGAAAATTACGAGGATTTAAAGAATGTCCTGAAAGACAATACAAAAATGCTGTTCATTGCAGCAGGAATGGGAGGAGGTACAGGTACCGGCGCTGCTCCGGTGATAGCCAGCCTTGCCCGCGAATTGGGTATTTTAACCATTGCTGTAGTTACAATCCCATCGCCTGCCGAAGGGAATAAACGTTACGACCAGGCTCAGGAAGGAATTATAAAACTGGGTAAATATGTTGATAGCATGCTGGTAATAAGTAACCAACGCCTGCATAGCATTTATGGCGATTTACCTGCAAGCCAGGCGTTTAAAATGGCCGATAACATTGTATCTACTGCAGTTAAAGGAGTAGCCGAAATTATTACTGTTCACGGAAATGTAAATATTGATTATACAGATGTGCATACCGTTATGCACCAAAGCGAAGTATTTATTATGGGTACAGGCTTTGCAACCGACGAAGGACGTGCAATGGAGGCTGTTAATACAGCCCTGGAATCGCCGCTGCTCGACAGTAACGATATTTTTGGAACAAAAAATATATTACTGAATATAATCTCAGGGAAGGAAGAAATCAGGATTGGAGAAATTGGTGAAATAATTGAAGCATTACAGGAAAAAGCAGGGCAGGAAGCCGATATAATCTGGGGTAACGGTTACGACGAACGGCTTGGCGATAAAATTAGCGTAACCATACTGGCAACCGGATTTGATACCAATCCGAACCAGGTTCTTCAACCAAAACAGGAGCCTCAAAAGTTCGACCTGGAAGAAAAACCGGTTGAAACAGAAATTGCAGATTCATTTAATCCTTCATCTTTTACTGATGAAACAGAAAATACAGAAGCTGAACCGGAATCTGTTTTCGAGCATGAAATCGATGAAAAAGAAATTGTTATGGAGGTACAGTTTAAGGAAACTAAAGCTGAAAAACCGGTAAAGAAAAGAACATGGAGGCAAAAAGATAAAAATCGAAAAGTAATAAAGGAACAGCCAGTAGTGGAATCGAATGTCGATAATTGGTTTTATAAAAATTTTGGCATTAGCAAGATTTTTAATGACGAGGAGGAAGATCAACCATTAGATTAACCTTTCAAAACAAAAAAACAGAAAAGAAGATGGAGAAAATGGCAGAGTTTGTAAATGAAAATAAACCCGGCACTGCAATAAAAGTTGTAGGCGTTGGAGGAGGAGGAGGTAATGCGGTAAACCACATGTTCGAAGAAGGAATTCACGATGTGGATTTTATTATTTGCAATACCGATGCACAGGCAATGGAATCGAGTCCTATACAAACCAGGGTTCAGCTGGGCGAATCATTAACTGAAGGCCGGGGGGCAGGTAACAAACCCGAAGTAGGTAAGCAGGCAGCACTCGAAAATATTGAGGATGTAAAGAGCGCACTGTCAGAGAATACCAAAATGGTTTTTGTAACTGCCGGAATGGGCGGCGGAACAGGAACAGGAGGAGCGCCAGTAATTGCACAAACCTGTAAAGAACTCGGGTACCTAACTGTAGCAATTGTTACCATTCCATTTCGAAACGAGGGAAGAAGAAGAATTAAACAGGCCTGCAAGGGAATAAAAGAGCTGAGCTCCTACGTTGATTCGCTTTTAGTAATAAATAACGAACGCATTCGGGAAATGTACGGCGATTTTGGTATTTCTGAAGCATTTTCCAAAGCCGATGATATTCTGACAACTGCAGCAAAAGGAATTGCTGAAATCATTACCGTTCCCGGTTATATTAATGTTGATTTTGCCGATGTGGAAACGGTTATGCGGAAAAGTGGTATGGCAGTTATGGGAACCGGAATTGCTGAAGGCGAGAACCGGGCTTTGGAAGCAGTGGAAATAGCTTTAAATTCACCTTTGCTGAACAATAACGATATTCGGGGAGCAAAAAATATTTTGGTAAATATTACTTCCGGAGTTAATGAAGTTACCATGGCTGAGGTGGGTAAAATAACCGACTATGTTCAAAATAAAGCCGGTTTTGATGCTGATTTGATTTGGGGTAACGGATTGGATGCAAAACTGGGAGAAAAACTTTCAGTTACCGTAATTGCAACCGGTCTTTCAGCCAATATTATTTCTGAACTATCTGATGCACCAGAGAAGAAAAGGGAGACCTACAGTCTTGAGGACAATGCTGTACCGGAACAACCGGATAAAAAAAAGCCGGATTTTAAACCCGGGCAAAAGACCATTGAATTTAATATTCAGAAAGAAAAAGAACAGGAGGATAACGATTTTGAAAGACTGTATCCGAATACTTCGAAAGAAAGAAATCAGACGGAAAAACAAATAAGTGCTACCGATTATGCTACAATGAGCGGTGATGATTTGGATGAACTGGAAAATATTCCGGCATACAAACGGCGGCAAATGAGAATGAACGATCCCAAATATAAAAGCAAGGCTTCAAAGTATACGGTTACGCGCGATAACAAGATTTCAGACAGAAACAGCTATTTACACGACAAAGTGGATTAAAATTAAATACTATGACATTATCTGATCAAATTAACAACGATATTAAGGAGGCCATGAAGGCCCGCGAAAAGCAAAAACTTGAAGCACTGAGGGGAATAAAAAAAGTAATGATAGAAGCCAAAGCGGCAAAAGGAGCAGGCTCTGAACTTACCGATGATGAAGCGTTAAAGATTATCTCAAAACTGGCCAAACAGGGAACCGATTCGGCCGCTATTTTTAAACAGCAGGGAAGGGATGATTTATACGAACAGGAGATGGCGCAGGTTGCAGTGTTCGAAAAATATCTTCCGGCTAAAATTTCTGATGAGGAATTAACAGCCGTGGTACAAACAATTATTGAAGAAACCGGAGCTACATCGATGAAAGATATGGGAAAAGTAATGGGAATTGCTTCGAAAAAACTGGCCGGCCAGGCCGATGGTAAAGATATTGCTGCAAAGGTTAAAGCGCTGTTAGGTTAAAAAACAGGATTTCTACGAAAGGGAAATTGGTTATCATTAATTGTCATTTTTTTTTGCGTTTGAGTTTGCCGTAAATACAGTTTTCGTCGTTACACCACTGACACTGATATCCTTTTTGTTTTAATCCTTTGCCAATGCCAATAATTCCGCTTACTGATTTTATGGGATGCATCAGCGATGAGTCGGATAATTGTATGTCGCAAAAGTTGGATGGGAGCAAAGAAAAAAGCTTGTGCTGTTCGGCAACACTCCATTCGCAATATCCGGGCGAATATCTGTCGGAAACATCTAATTGTTGTTTCTGCACCGTTTCCAGTAATGTATCCTGAATTTTGTCCATGGCTTTCTCAACCGTTATCGAACCAAGTACATCAAAAACATAACCCATAATAGGATCACTTTCAGTCGAAATTTTATAGGCATGGTTTGAAATTCCGGCACCGGCAGTGCAAACAAAAAGTACGGCAGAGGTCGATTTTTTTAATTGGGTGGTTACAATCTTTGAAGGGGAAAAAACCTGGGCTTCAATCTTGATTGTTTTTTCTCCATGGTTAATTTCTAAAGAATCAAAATAGCGATATCCTCCCTTGATATTACAAAGCAGAGGCGCTTCCGAAATCGCCGATTCAATGTACTCCGGGAAAGGTTCAGGTATTTCACCATCCTCAAAACCAAGTAATTCGTAAAGATCTTCAGGTACTACCGAGAGATCTTCAAACGAGTATCGGAATTCTTTTATCATAAATCAGCAAATTCAGATGCGAAATTAGTATTTATAATCGTATGGAAATAAAAAAGGGGAAATGAAAACACTTCCCCTGATATCCTATAATAAAAATTTCTATTCTTCAGTAATAGCTACTTTTTCAATTACATCGCCTTGCCTGATGTCGTCAATTATATCAACACCGTCAAAAACTTTTCCAAAACAGGTGTGATGACGGTCGAGGTGCTGCGTGTTTTCGCGGTTATGACAAATAAAAAACTGTGAACCACCGGTATTTTTCCCGGCATGTGCCATAGAAAGAACACCTTTGTCGTGGAATTGGTTGTTGCCATCCAGTTCACAATCAATAGTATATCCCGGGCCACCTGCACCAGTTCCGTCAGGGCACCCCCCTTGAATTACAAAATTAGGAATTACACGGTGAAAAGTTAGTCCGTCGTAAAACCCCGATTCCGACAGTTTAATAAAATTGGCTACTGTTCCCGGAGTATCTTCTTCGTAAAACTTAACTTTCATTACCCCTTTCGAAGTATGAATTTCTGCTATCTTCATAATATCTTCCTTAAAATTTTAGACAAAAGTAGAAAAACATCGCAGAATTCATAAATCGTATTGTTGTAAATGAAACTATCTAAATTTTATTCTTTAGAATTATTATGAAGGATTTTTTACTTAGACAAAACAAAATTGACGCAAATAGTCGTAGCTATTTAAGGAAATTTTGCCGCAGTATAAAGGAAAAGGACAAATAATAAAATGAATTAATAAATTTTAGATAGTTTCTATGATTCATATTAATATCTTTATTGTCAATATTCACTAAACCTATGAAAAATGAAATCAAATCAGACAAGGAAAGAATTCATCCGTAATTTATCGTTAATTGCCGGAGCTGCAGCCCTGCCGGGTAGTTTATTATCGTCGTGTAAAAGTGTTCCCGGTTCGAAAATGAAATTGGGGCTGGTAACTTACTTGTGGGCAAAAGACTGGGACATTCCAACCATAATTAAAAATTGTACCGAAACCCAAATTCTGGGCGTTGAACTAAGAGTTGAACATGCACACGGTGTGACTCTCGATTTAACTGCTTCGCAGCGAGCCGAGGTAAAAAAACAGTTCGACGATTCGCCGGTAGAAATTGTTGGCATGGGAACAAACCAGGATTACCATCACGCCGACCCTGCCAGGTTGAAAGATTCGATAGAAAAAACAAAGCAATGGTTGCAGCTTAGCAAAGACATTGGCGGAACAGGGGTAAAAGTAAAACCCAATGCTTTCCCTAAAGATGTTGCCAAAGAAAAAACCCTTGAGCAAATTGGAAATGCGCTAAACGAGTTGGGAAAATATGCCAAAGATTTGGGCCAGCAAATACGCCTTGAGGTACACGGCCGCGAAACACAACTGTTGCCAAATATTAAAGCAATGATGGATTATGTTGATAACGAAGGTTCAACCGTATGCTGGAATTGTAATAACCAGGATTTAGATGGCCAGGGACTTGAATATAATTTTAACCTGGTAAAAAACAGGTTTGGAGATATATGCCACGTTCGGGAACTAAACGTTGGCGAATATCCTTACCAGCAGTTAATGGATTTGTTTGTAGGAATCGACTATCCCGGCTGGATTTTGCTTGAATGCCGCACCAAACCCGATGATATTGTGGCTGCCTTGCATGAACAACGCGAAGTTTGGGAAAAAATGATTGCAAATGCACAGGCTAAACTGTAAAATTTGTTTTTGAGAAGGGGTTAATTTATAAGAAGGTATAAAAGAAAGAAGGAGACTCAACAGTCTCCTTCCTAAAATGTTAACCCCCAAACACACAATATGGGATGAATCCCAAATGCATTGCAAAAATAATTAAATTTTTAGACATGCAAATACAATTGGTAAAAATTAACTTTTTCTAACGCTTTTTTGATATATTTAGAATAGTTCCAAATAAAGTATTAGTTTAGTCTGTGAAGGAAGAATCGGACTCTAAAACAAATATATAGAAAATTGTATTTAATTTTCTATAACTTTATTGGTGATAAAATAAAGGCTATGAAAACAAAATCATTAATTCTTTTATTGAGTATTTTTCTGAACGTAAGCTGTTTTGGACAATACCCCGAAACTGAAAATAACCTCGACCAAAAAGTAAAAGCATTTCTGGAAGAAAATACCAATAACTGGCGCGACATGAATGTTCCGCTTTCCGATGGCAAAGTTCTTTACGATATAATTATTGAGAATGATTATAAAAATGCAGTTGAGATTGGTACATCAACAGGCCATTCTGCCATTTGGATTGCATGGGCACTAAGTAAAACCGGCGGAAAACTGATAACTATCGAAATTGATAAAACGCGGTATTTAAAAGCAAAATCAAATTTTAAAAAGGCAGGGCTTTCAAAATATATCGATGCAAAGCTGGCCGATGCCCACAAACTTGTTCCGGAACTGGAAGGTACCTACGATTTTGTTTTTAGCGATGCAGATAAATACTGGTATAAAAATTATTTTATAGCCATGGATCCAAAACTTGAAGTGGGAGGGTGTTTTACGGCACACAATACTTCGATGAGAGGCAACGGAATTTCTGAATTTCTGGACTATGTTAAGAGCCTCGATAATTATACAACCACTATTGACAACAGTAGTCGTTCGGGGATTTCTGTCAGTTATAAAAAATCGGATAAATAAACTTTATTGGGCTCACTAAATAAAAAGTTGGAACGTAAACTTGGGCTGTTTCCTGTTACTAATATTGTAATTGCCAATATTATTGGTGCAGGCATTTTTACCACCACAGGTTACCTAATGGAATTTCTGAATAATCCCGTGTTAATGCTATCGTTATGGGTAATTGGTGGTATAATTGCCTTTTGTGGCGCAATGGCATTTGGCGAATTGGGGGCTGCATTCCCCGAAGCTGGTGGGGAGTATATTTTTATATCGAAATTATTTCATCCTTTACTTGGTTTTTTAAGTGGCTGGCTTTCATTGATTGTTGGATTTTCGGCACCCATTGCCGCTTCGGCTATCGGATTCAGCAAATACTTTACGTGGGCATTCCCTCAATTTCAAAACTGGCTAATGCTTGAGAATTCTGTCAGCCCGGAGCTGTTCAGTCAGGTGTTGGCAATCTTAATCATTTTGATATTCACCTTAATTCATTCGAGGGGTGTGGTTTTGGGTTCCATGATTCAAAACGGATTAACAGTGTTAAAAGTTATTCTTGTTGTCGGATTAATTATAGCCGGTTTTGCATTTGGTAAAGGTAGTTTACATCGTGTAAATCAGTTGCAACCAATTGACTTCAATTTTGACAACTGGAAAGCCATTGGCCTCTCATTAATGTTTATCATGTTTGCGTACAGTGGCTGGAATTCTGCAACATATATTGGTTCTGAGATTAAGAATCCACGAAGGGTGATCCCAAGGTCTCTGCTAATTTCTACAGGAGTTGTTATGGTACTTTACGTGCTTTTAAACCTGTTTTTTGTGTATGCGGTTCCGGCAGAGCAAATGATAGGCGAACCGGAAATAGGAGGACGTGCCGCTGGAAATGCATTTGGTGAAACTGCAGAAACTGTTATTTCGTTGCTGATATCGTTTGCCCTTTTTTCTTCGTTAAGCGCATTTATTATTCTTGGCCCCCGTGTGTATTACCGAATGGCAAAAGACGGCTATTTTTTTAAATCAATTGCTGCAATTCATCCAAAATTCAAGGTACCGACCAATGCTGTTTACCTGCAGAGTGCCATCGCTGTTATTCTGGTTTTATCGGGTACTTTCGAACAAATATTAATTTATTTGGGATTCTCACTTGGCATATTTCCTATTCTGGCAGTTGCCGGTGTATTCAAACTAAGGAAAGAAAACAGAAGTACGCTTAAACTTCCAGGATATCCGTTTGCGCACATTGTTTTTATAATTGTAGGTATTGCCATGCTGGTTCTGGCATATTTCGAACGGCCTGTGGAATCGTCAATAGCTGTTCTGACTGCTCTTTCGGGGATTCCGGTTTTTTACTGGTTTAAAAAGAAACGGGGTGGTTAATTTCCCTGAATTTCGCGAAGCATCGATTCTATTTTTTCCTTTGTTTTTTTCTGAAGAATTTTGTAGTCGGAATCTGAAATTGCTTCTCCGTAACGGATATTCACTTTTGTTTTTATTTTTCCCATTTGCCTGAAAAAGTGGTTCAGAAAAAGGTCTTTATCCACCCAGGCGTCTTCCATATCAACATAGTCGATGGCCATGGGAATTACAGGAATACCAGCATCTGCAGCAATTTTAAAACTTCCGTTTTTAAATTTTTTTGTACAGGGCCCTTTGTACGTGGTTCCTTCAGGGAAAAGAGTAACCGGAATTCCATTATTTACCGAATCTTTAATTTTATTCATGGTGTTTATCAGGCTGCGAGACTCTTTCCTGTCGACCAGGATGGAATTGGTTACCAGAGCACCCATTTTACCAAACGGCCATTTTTTTAATTCTGCTTTTCCGACCATCGCTGCCGGGATTAATCCGGCTACAATAAAAATATCGATGTAACTACGGTGGTTTGGCATTAAAATAAAGTTGTTGTTTTCAGGCAGTTCGTTCCGGTCGATTTTTACATTCAGAAAAAACATAATGGTTTTTCCCCAGGTGCGCATCACCCACTGTTGTAGTTTCCGGTTAAAGCCAAATAGTTTCAGCCAGAACCAACCCACCACAACTACATAACCCGACATAAAAACCACAACAAAAAGCCTGATAATGGTTAAGGGAGATAGAAGAATGTTTCTGACTAGTTTCATCTCATTAAAATTCATACTCTTTTCATGCCGTAAATATGGCAAAAGAAATTTTTTCATGAATACAATTTACTCTTCTTGAATAAAAAAATGTAAATTTTTTATATTGTAATTATTACAATAACATTGTATTCATTACTTTTATACAAAATATTTGAAAACCTAAATTTATAGCTATGAGTAGTAAAGATTTTTCTAGAAGAAAGTTTATCAGCACCACTGCTTTGGGTATGGCCGGTATAACTTTTCTTCCGTCGTTAAACTCGTGTAAAACTAAAACAGCAGCCGCTGACGATAGTATCAGGTTAGGATTTATCGGGCTGGGCCGTCAGGCTATGTTCCTGTTAAGCGGATTTATGGAAGTGCCTGGTGTTAAGGCGGTAGCCGCTTGCGATGTTTACGGCCGCAAAAGAACACGGTTCGAAAACAGGGTAAACGCCTTTTATGCCGAAAAGAAAGAAACTGTTGAGGTAAAAACTTACGAACGTTTCGAGGATTTGCTTGCCCGTAAAGATATTGATGCAGTTGTAATTGCTGTACCCGACCACTGGCATGCGTATATTGCCATTGCTGCATGTAATGCAGGTAAAGATGTTTACCTTGAAAAACCAATGACTTTTACAATACATGAGGGCCAGGAACTGGTAAAAACAGTGCGCTCGACCAACCGTATTTTAGGAATTGGAAGCCAGCAACGTTCCGATCCTAATTTCCAGCATGCAGTTAAATTGGTTCAGAGTGGAGCCTTGGGAAAAATTGAAAAAGTAAATGCTTTTGTAGGTGCACCTCCAATCCCGTATAATCTTCCGGAAGAAACTTTACCCGAAGACCTGAACTGGGATTTATGGTTAGGGCCATTACCGGGCGATATACATTATAATAAAGAATTAAATCCTCCTATCTCGCTCGATCCTCCAAAGGATGAAGAATTCTGGGGCGGATGGCGCTGGTACAAAGAAATGGGTGGTGGTTTCACTACCGACTGGGGTGCCCACATGTTCGACATTGCACAGTGGGGAATTGGCATGGACCGTAACGGACCGGTTGAAATTGAACCCATAGGCGACGGCTCAGAGTTTATGAAGTGGAAATATGCCAACGGAATTGTGATGACCTCTGAAACTTTCGACGAGAAGAAAACCAAAGGAGTGAAATTCCATGGCGATAAAGGCTGGATTGAAGTTTCGCGCGGCCATTACCTGGCTTCTGACGACTCGTTGCTGCCTCCACAAACTGAAGATGCCGGTGATGATACACCATACGAAACAAAGATTCCACATCAGATTAATTTTATCGATGCTGTTAAAAACCGTAAAGATCCGGTTGTGCCTGTTGAAATTGGCCACAGCTCTTGTACGGTTTGTACACTCGGTAACATTGCAGTAGAACTTGGCCGCCCTGTTAAATGGGATCCAAAAGCCGAATCGTTTGGTAACGACGAAGCTGCAGCTGCTCTGATGCACTACACGTATCGTGAGCCCTGGAAATTGTAAAAAATAATGTGATATAAAATAGAAAATGGCAGTCCTGAAAGACTGCCATTTTTGTTGAGGTCTCTGGCGGATTCGAACCGCCGTACATGGTTTTGCAGACCACTGCCTAGCCACTCGGCCAAGAGACCATAATTATTTCGGACTGCAAATCTAAGAATTTTTGGAAAGCTGACAATTTTTTTATTCAAATTCATTTTCGTCTGCTATTTGAAAATCTGCCAAAACCCTGTAATTTTAATGATCAGTAACAAAACTTTTAACGATGAAGACTCAGCCTACTCAACTTTCCGAACGAATTGTTTCCCTCGATGTTTTACGCGGCTTTGCCATCCTGGGCATTCTGGTAATGAATATTCAGTACTTCTCAATGATTTCTGCTGCCTATCTGAATCCTGTTGCCTATGGAGATTTTAACGGGGCAAATAAATGGGTATGGATGCTCAGCCACATTTTTACAGATATGAAATTCTGGTCCATCTTCTCCATGTTGTTTGGTGCTGGTATAGTCCTGTTTACCGAAAGGTTAAAAAGCAAAGGAATAAAATCACTTGCCATTCATTATCGTCGCACGTTCTGGTTGTTGTTAATTGGTTTGGCACATGCTTACCTGCTTTGGTCAGGCGATATTCTGGTGCCCTATTCTATTACAGCTTTGTGGGTGGTGTTATTTCGTAAAAAGAAACCGGTGAATTTATTCATCGTTGGTATAGTGTTCTTCTCCATAGCCTCATTTCTGTATATGTTTTCCGGTTTTTCAATGCCCTTTTGGCCAGAAGAGAGTAAGACTGAAATATTGCAAATGTGGTTGCCCGATATAGCGCACATAAACGAAGAACTGGCAGCCTTTCAGGGAAGCTGGTCTGAGCAGATGCCAAAACGAATAGAAACCACCTTGATGATGCAAACAAGGAGTTTCTTTTTTATGACTGCCTGGCGCACTGCCGGAATAATGTTAATAGGTATGGCATTTTATAAATGGGGAATATTGTCGGCTCTTAAATCAAAATCTTTTTACCTGAAACTTGCATTATTTACACTCATTCCGGGTTTTGTAATTATTATTTATGGGATGAACAGGAATTTTGATGCCGGTTTTTCTTTGGAGTACACATTTTTTCTGGGATCGCAGTTTAATTACTGGGGAAGTTTACTGGTTAGTACGGGGTATATTGCGCTGGTAATGCTTTGTATGAAAATGGATATTTTAAAAACGATTAAAAAGAGTTTGCAGGCAGTGGGGCAAATGGCATTTACAAATTACATGTTACAAACTATAATTTGCACCACTATTTTTTACGGACACGGATTTGGATTATTTGGCAAGATAGAACGCACAAGCCAAATACTGATAGTTTTTGCTGTTTGGATTTTCCAGATGATAGTTTCACCAATCTGGATGAAATATTTTAAGTACGGGCCTTTCGAGTGGCTGTGGCGTAGCTTGACCTACTGGAATTTTCAATCTTTTAAAAGGTAATTACCTCCTTAAACTTTGCCAGTTTACGTTCGCGTAAGCACTGTTCTTTGTCCCGTGCCAATGATTTGTTGCTTTTGGATTTTTCCCTTCGTAAAGTTCCCGTTTCCGGTCGCCTGAACACCTGTCGCGGCAACCACCTTCATTTAAATTGTTCGTGTTTAAAAACATGGCTTTTATTCTTAAAATATTGCTTTTCGAAAATACGAATAAAAAGTTTGAAAAATTTGATATTTGACAGGATTGTTATGAAGATTAAATATTTGGTAACATATATTAGCTAAAAGCTGCTAACTACTGCCCTCTAGTGTCAAGTCAATAATGCCATTTCTGGATCGTCATACTCCGCAAAGCGATTCCTTCAGAAGAACTTGTTTCAACATCCCGTATTTTCAGCAGATTCCGAAATAAATTAGGAATGACGTTTTCCAAGTATGAGGCTTGACTTGATACTAGATTTTTGCACTTCCTGTGAACTGTGAATTGAGACTGCAACTGCCAACTATCTCTCCAGCGTAACACTGACCTTTTCAATTTCACCCCCCATCGGTGGATTCATTTTCGAGATTTTCACCTTCGCTTTTTCAATGGCAGGGAACTGTTCGTACAGGGTATCCAGAATTCTTTTGGCTACATTCTCGAGCAGATGGGATTTACTTTGCATGACCTCGCCAATTGTTTCGTAAACTGCCTGGTAGTTTAAAGCATCATCAAGATTATCAGATTCAGCTGCTATGTTACAATCGGTTTCCAGCCTGATGTTCACCTCAAAATTATTTCCTACCACCCGTTCAGCCTCAAAGTGACCATGGTAGGCATAAAATTTCATTCCTTCAATTTCAATTACTCCCATTATAAAATAAAAATAGGTAACAAAAATAATAATTTGAACAGGTGAATGTCGTTCTCACAAATCATTTTTTAATTTTGCATTCGATAAATAATCGGAAATGGCAGAAAATAATAACAATAACACAAATTCTGAGAGTCAAAAGAAGTCTAATTTTATACATGCTCATATCGATGAAGATTTGGCGCAGGGGAGAAACAGCGGTCGGGTGCACACAAGATTTCCCCCGGAGCCTAATGGTTATCTTCATATTGGTCATGCTAAATCGATTTGCCTGAACTTTGGCCTGGCCGAAAAATACGGGGGTAAGTGTAACCTTCGTTTCGACGACACTAACCCATCGAAAGAGGAGACTGAATATGTTGAGTCGATTATGGAAGATGTTCGCTGGCTCGGCTTCGACTGGGAAGATCGGTTGTACTACAGTTCCGACTTTTTTCAGAATTTGTACGATTTTGCTGTTCGGTTAATAAAAGAGGACAAGGCGTATGTCGACGACCAGGACGCAGAAACCATAAGCAGCCAGAAAGGCACACCAACCCGCCCGGGAATAGAGAGTCCTTTCAGAAACCGGTCGGTTGAAGAGAACCTCGATTTGTTCGGCCGCATGAAAGACGGAGAATTTGATGAAGGGGAAAAGGTCCTCAGGGCAAAAATTGATATGGCATCGCCAAATATGCACATGCGCGACCCGATTCTTTACAGGATTATGAAAGCGCACCACCACCGCACCGGTGACGAATGGTGTATTTATCCCATGTACGATTTTGCACACGGTCAGTGCGATTACTGGGAAGGGATAACCCACTCTATTTGTACACTGGAATTTGAGGTGCACCGCCCGTTGTACGACTGGTTTGTGGACCAGCTTCAGGAAATGGATTACCGTCCGCGCCAGATTGAGTTTGCCCGTTTGAACCTTACTTATACCGTAATGAGCAAACGCAAACTACTGGAACTGGTAAAAGATGGCCATGTAAACGGGTGGGACGACCCGCGAATGCCTACCATTTCAGGACTGCGCCGAAGAGGTTATACCCCGGAATCCATTCGCAACTTCTCTGATAAAATTGGTGTGACAAAAGTGGATGGAATGATTGATGTTTCGCTGCTTGAATTTAGCGTTCGCGAACACCTGAATAAAACAGCACAGCGTGTAATGGGCGTTATTAACCCGTTAAAGGTGGTAATTACCAATTACCCCGAAGGACAGGAAGAAATGTTGAGCGCCGTAAACAACCCGGAAGATGAATCGATGGGAAGACGCGATGTTCCGTTCTCGCGCGAAGTTTATATTGAACGCAACGACTTTATGGAAGACCCGCCACGTAAGTTTTTCCGCCTTGGGCCTGGACGCGAGGTACGTTTACGTTATGGTTACCTTATTAAGTGTAACGAGGTACTAAAAGATAAAAATGGAAATATAACAGAACTGCTCTGTACTTACGATTTTGAATCGAAAGGCGGAAAATCGTCTGACGGCAGAAAAGTAAAGGGTGTGGTACACTGGGTATCGGCCAAACATGCTGTTAAAGCTGAAGTTCGTTCGTACGACCGTCTGTTTTCTGACGAAGATCCAAATGGACACAAGGATGTTGACTTCAAGGAGTTTATGAATCCTGATTCGTTAAAGGTATTGCCCGAATGTTACATCGAGCCGTTTGTAAAAGACTCGAAACCGTTTGACCATTTTCAGTTCGAGCGGCTGGGGTACTTTAACATGGATCCCGACTCGACACCTGAAAACCCGGTATTTAACCGGACGGTTGCTCTGCGTGATTCGTGGGCTAAAGCTCAGAAAAAATAATTCAGAAGCGGGTTTTAGTCCCGCTTTTTTTTTAGCTGTAAAAGTGGTAATAAGTTCCATTTTCCATTCCCCCGGAAGTGGAAATCTCATGAAATAGGCTACAGATTCCTGTTTCCACAGGAATGAGTAAATAATGAAGTTATCATCCCTTTCGCCGACACATACCCTGTGTTAACCGAATGTTAACTGGTCAGGGCTATTGGGTTTTATACTTTTGAATCGGAAAATACAAAAACAGCGTTATGCAAAAAGTACCGGAAAAAGACAATTCAAAACAGTTTTTAGCAATCGTGCTAATTGGTATCGGACTTTTATGGATTCTGAAACAGACGGGGATTTTTTATCATTTCCCCTTTTTTCATTTAGATAATGTGTTTTCTCCAATACGACATACATTTCATGGTTTGGGACATATTTTTGTGTCGTGGCAGATGGTGTTGATTATTGTTGGTGCCATTTTACTGGCCGGAAAACGTTCGGGAGGATTGGTTTTAATTATAATAGGTACAGTTTTTATCCTGCCTAAACTGTTTTTCTTTTCCGGCATTACACTCGCATTGCTTTTACCTGTAATTCTGATTGGAGTTGGCGTGGCATTAGTGGCGCGGTTGATTTAGTGATTAAAGTAGAAGATTTTTTATAATCTTTATAGTTAAATAAATAACAGAAAGAGGACAGTAATATATTTTGAACCCGTAAAATTCAATAAAAATGGAAAAACCGGATTCGACGAATAAAAGAGTTTATTTTGGATTATTCCTGATTGCAGTGGGAGCATTCTGGGTATTGGAACGTTTGGATTTATTGCCCGGCTTTTGGCAAGACATCCTTATTTCGTGGCAAATGCTTCTTATCGGAATCGGAATTTTCTCGATAATTGGTGGGAACAAAACCACTGGTACAATTTTAATTGTTATCGGAGGTTTCTTTTTGGTTCCTGAAATTACGACAATTCCGTATGAACTGCGCAGAATAGGATGGCCGTTACTGATTATCGGAGTTGGAGTTATACTTTTAGTTACACATACCACCCGGAAAAGAACAGAACCACCAGTTATTGAACCCGGCAGACAACACGGGACGGATTATTTCGATGATTTTGTCATTTTTGGCGGGCGCGAAGTTTTTGTTAATTCGCAGAATTTTTACGGTGGTAAAACCACTTCTGTATTTGGCGGTACCGAATACGATATGCGCCAGGCAAACCTTTCGCAAAACGGTGCAGTTATAGATTGTCTGGCTATTTTTGGCGGTACAGGCTTTAAAGTGCCGCCCGACTGGACAGTAAAAAACGAAGTGGTTGCCGTATTTGGCGCGTTTACCGATAAACGGGGAGCATCTGGAGCACAGATTGTGTCTGATCCTTCAAAAACCCTGATAATAAAAGGATTTGCAGCTTTTGGTGGAGTTGAAATAAAAAATTTCTAACCAATGGACTTCCGCCATCCGTTTATATCTAATCCGCGACTGGCCGTTTACTATGGTTTTTTCTGGCTGTTAGCTGCCACAATCATGGTACTAATATCTACCCTGGTAAACGGGGTGGCAGTGCAGGTGGCAATGGTAGAAGTTTTTGCATTTCTTATTATTTATGCCGTTATCGGGTCAGCCATCTGGTATGTAATTAAATTTAGCACCTTAGAAAACAACAGCATCTCGCGTATTCTCCTGGCACATGTAATTGCCGCCTCAATAATTGTTTTTATCTGGATGTACACCGGTGTTGTAATTGTAAAGTTATTGCACCCTGACATGCAACACTGGATAGATAAAACAATGGTAAACCGGGTGTTTGGAGGGTACATGCTTTATGTTATCTTCATTATTTTCTTTTATGCAGTAAACTATTATTTGGGTTTTAAAGAGAAACTGAAGAACGAGGGAAAACTGAAAGCATTGGTAAAAGAGGCCGAATTGCATGCGCTTAAATCGCAGATAAATCCGCACTTTCTTTTTAACAGTCTGAACAGCATTTCGTCGCTTACCATGACCGATCCTGCACGTGCCCAGGAGATGGTAATCAACCTTTCGCAACTGATGAGGTACTCGTTAAAACACGACCAAAACGAAAAAGTAACTTTTCAGCAGGAGCTGGATAATAACAAGCTCTACTTAAGCATCGAGAAAGTAAGGTTTGGCAAAAAACTTAACCCGGTGTTTGCCATCGAAAAAGAGTGTTTGAATGCTGAGATACCAAATATGATTCTACAACCCCTGTACGAAAATGCTATAAAATACGGGATTTACGAAGCTACCGAACCCATTGATGTAATTACCCACTGCAGAGTTGAAAACGATGCCCTTGTAGTTACCATAAGCAATACTTACGACAAAAATGTATTAATCAAAAAAGGGGAGGGAATTGGTCTGAGAAACATTCGCGACCGTTTACAGGTTATTTATAGCGACCCGCATTTGTTAAAAGTTGAAAATATAAAAGAAGAATTTACCGTAACTTTAACCATTCCTCAAAAATAAAAGATTATGACCGATAAACTACGCACCATAATTGTTGAAGACGAAGAACTGGCCCGTAACCTGATGAAATCGTTTCTGGCCGGGATGGAGAATATTGAGTTAGTTGCCGAATGCGAAAACGGCTTTGAAGGTGTAAAACAGATTAACGAGCTAAAACCCGACCTGGTTTTTCTCGATATCCAGATGCCCAAAATTACCGGTTTCGAAATGTTGGAACTGCTGGAGCATAAACCGCAGATAGTTTTTGCCACAGCATACGATCAGTATGCCCTGAAGGCTTTCGATTACAATGCAGCCGATTACCTGCTGAAGCCATACTCGAAAGACCGTTTGGCAGAAGCTGTTGAAAAGGTTACAGAGCGTATTCAGAAAGATGGGAAAGAATCGGATATTGCCGAAAAAATAAGTGGTTTCCCGCGCGAAGAGTATCTGGAAAGGGTAGTGGTAAAAGACCGCCATAAAATACACATTGCCCCGGTTGACCAGGTTCGTTACATAGAATCGATGGACGATTACGTGATGATTTACACCACCGAAGGCCGCTGGATGAAACAAAAAACCATGAAGTATTTCGAAAGTGCCCTTAACCCGAAAAACTTTGTTCGTATTCACCGTTCGTACATTGTCAGGGTTGACGAGATAAATGAAATTCAGCAGTATGAAAAAGAGTCGTATATCGTCATCTTGCACGACAGAACAAAACTCAAAGTGAGCAAAACAGGGTATAAAAACCTGAAAGGGGTACTGAATTTTTAATTAACTAAAGACTGTCTTTCTGATTTCAGGGGGACGAGTGAGTGGAGGGCGTAAAAATCCCGAAATTCATACTCCAAAGAACTAAACCTGAATCAACAGGCACAATTTATTTCGAGAATATTTATACAATCATCACTCGAGATAATTCAAACTACTCCACATTTATTTCAAACATCTCACGAAGTAGTTCGAACAACAACAAGGTTTGTTCAGACGACATGAAATTTAATTCGAACTAGTCCGTGAAGTGTTCAGAGAACTCCACGAGGTCTGCATTTAACATCACGACTGATGCATTGACAGTTATGACTGCAATATTGACAGTCAGAAGTCGTTCGAAGAACTACAAATGCCATTCAGAGAACTCCGAGATTCGTTCGAAGCACTACAGACTTTGTTCAGAGAACCCCACGATTGATGCAAAGAACACCCAGCCAGTGATTTACAGGTTTATATGTCGTTTTTTCTTTTGTGACATTTATCTTATTACACAATGCATTTAATTATTAATTTGTGCAGCCTGTTTTAAACCTATACCAACAAGTGAGATTTATAAATTCAATAAACATATTATGAAAAAATTAGCATTATTAATGATTGCTGTGTTTTTGGTGTCAGCAGTAACTTTCGCAAAAAAGAAGGAAGAGAAAAAAGAAGATGAACCAAAGCCGTTTGTTAACTCAGGTTTGGTTAGCGGGCTTAAATGGCGCAGCATAGGCCCTGCCTGGGCAAGCGGTCGTATTGCCGATTTTGCTGTAAATCCTGAAAATCCAAAAGAATATTATGTGGGCGTGGCCGCGGGTAACGTGTGGAAGACCACCAATAACGGAACTACCTGGAAACCGGTTTTTGACAAATACGGTACGTATGCCATAGGTGTTGTAGTGCTCGATCCGAATAACCCAAATGTAGTGTGGGTAGGAACAGGCGAAAATAACCACCAGCGTGCCCTTGGTTATGGCGACGGTGTTTATAAATCGATGGATGGAGGAAAATCCTTTAAAAATATGGGACTGAAAGAGAGTCGCCAAATTGGGGGAATTGTAATCGATCCACGAAATTCAGATGTTGTTTTTGTTGCAGCCGAAGGTTCGGCCTGGGGCCCTGGCGAAGAGCGCGGATTGTACAAAACCACCGACGGCGGCGAGACATGGAATAAAGTTCTGGAAATTAGTGAAAACACGGGAGTAAACAATGTAGTGATAGATCCTTGTAATCCTGATATAATGTACGCCACAAGCGAGCAACGCCGCCGTACTTCATTTACCAAAATTAGTGGCGGTCCCGAGAGTGCCGTTTATAAATCGACCGACGGAGGCGAAAACTGGAGAAAGATTACAAAAGGACTTCCGGGAGTTCATCTCGGAGGAATGGGAATTGATGTTTCGCCGGTTGATGCGAATGTGGTTTACCTGATTGTTGAAGCCGCCGAAGGTAAAGGAGGTTTTTATCGTTCTACAGATAAAGGCGAAAGCTGGAATAAAATGGGCGACTATCATTCAAGCGGTCAGTATTACAACGAAATTGTTTGCGATCCGAAAGATGTGGACAAAGTTTATTCAACAGAAACCGTATCGAGAGTCACAGTTGACGGTGGAAAAAACTGGAGCAGAATCAGTACAAAAGGCCGTCATGTTGATGATCATGCTATCTGGATCGATCCATCGGATACCGACCATTATATTATTGGTGGCGACGGCGGAATATACGAAACATGGGATGCAGGTTCTACCTTCGATTTTAAAGAGAATCTCCCGGTAACCCAGTTTTACCGTGTTCATGTTGACGATGCCAAACCATTTTATAATGTTTATGGCGGAACACAGGATAATAACTCAATGGGTGGCCCGTCGCGCACCATAAGCCGTAGCGGAGTAATAAACGATGAGTGGTTCGTTACCATGGGTGGCGATGGTTTCTGGGCAGCTTCCGAGCCCGGAAACCCGGATATTGTTTACACCGAGTACCAGTACGGTAATATGTTCCGCTACGATAAAAAAAGCGGCGAACGCATCAGCATTAAACCACGTGAGCGAAAAGACGAACTGACGTATAAATGGAACTGGAACACACCAATGTTTGTGAGCCCACATAAAGGGACGCGACTGTATGTGGCTGCCAACAAAGTTTTCCGAAGCGAAGACCGCGGTAATACCTGGGAAGTTATCAGCGATGATCTTACTGCACAGGTCGACCGGAACAGTATCCCTGTAATGGGAAAATACTGGCCTGCAGAGGCGGTTAGAAAAGATGTTTCTACCTCGCAATGGGGAACACTGGTTTCGCTTGACGAATCGAAAGTAAAAGAAGGCCTGCTTTATGCCGGCTCTGATGATGGTGTAATTTCTGTTACCGAAGATGGTGGCGATAACTGGACACAGGTGAAATCATTTACAGGTGTTCCTGAATACACTTATGTTAGCGACATTTGTGCTGACCGTTTCGATGAGAATGTGGTTTATGCAACCTTCGACAACCTGAAACGCGACGACTTCAAACCTTACATTTATAAAAGCACCGACAAAGGAAAATCGTGGACTTCAATCACAGGCAACCTTCCTGAAAATGGAACGGTACATACAATTGTTCAGGATTTTGTTCGGCCTGAACTGCTTTTAGCGGGAACCGAGTTTGGTATCTTCTTTACGGTTGATAACGGCGAAAACTGGGTACAGTTGAAGTCAGGTATTCCTACCATTGCAGTACGCGATATTGCCATCCAGGAACGTGAAAGCGACCTTGCAATTGCTACTTTCGGACGCGGTTTTTATATTCTGGACGATTACAGTCCGCTGCGTGAAGTTTCAGCTGAACTGGAAAACAAAGAAGCTGCAATTTTCCCGATAAAGGATGCGTTGATGTTTGTACAAACCAGCGGCAAAAGTAACCAGGGAAGCACTTATTTTACTTCGCCAAATCCTGCATATGGAGCAACTTTTTCATACTTCTTGAAAGAAGTTCCAAAAACCAAAAAGCAATTACGTAAAGAGAAAGAAAAAGAGTTGTTTAAAGAGGGACAGCCTATTCCGCAACCAACATGGCGCGAACTTCAACTCGAAGGCAAAGAGGAAAAATCGCACCTGGTGTTTACCATTTACGATTCGAACAACAACATAATTAACCAGTTTACCAAGGCCCCGTCGAAGGGGATAAATCGTGTGAACTGGAATATGACTTATGCCGCCACAGCAAATACCAGGATTAGCGGAAAATTTAATCCGATTACCAATGGTGGCCGTGGAATTATGGTAATGCCCGGTAAATATAAAGTCGGACTAAAACTGTGGCACGAAGGCGAACTGAAAGAATTGGTTGAACCGGTTGAGTTTACCTGCAAAAAATTAAACAACACCACATTACCTGCTAAAGATTATCAGGAGAATGTTGAGTTTGCACAGAAAGTAAACAAACTGGCTCTGGCAGTTGTGGGAACCGGAAGAATGATAACTGAAACCACCAATAAAGTTGAACAAATTAAACAAGCCATTTATGCAACTCCGGGTGCCAGCCAGGAGTTAATGGACAAAGCACGCGTACTTGGTAAAGAGCTTGAAGAGCTGAACTATAAAATGAATGGTGTTCCAGCCAAAGCAAGTGGAGAGGAAGTACCGCCGGCACAGGTTTCTTTAAACAGGCGGTTGAGTACAGTTACTTATACCCACATGGGCTCAACCAGTGGAATTACTTCAACCGAAAAACAGGGCTACGAGATTCTTAAAGAGGAATTCCCGCCTGTACTGGATGCACTCAGACGAATTGTAGAAACTGATATTCCTGCCTTAGAAGCTGAGTTGAATAAAATGAATGCTCCGTGGACACCGGGACGTTTACCGGTTTGGAAAGAATAAATAGCTTCGGACCGCGGGTTTTAAGCTAAGAGCAAGGATGCCGTCCGTATGAGTTCGCTCAAAAACGGATGGCATCCTTTTTTTTGTACAACGATTAGGAGTGTTCGAAACATCCCCAAGGGGGCACAAGATAATCCCCGCGGGGCTCAGAACTATCCCCTGTATTTACATTACAATCCCCAAGGGGCACACTCCTTTCCCCAAGGGGCACGAAACCGTCCCCTGTTTTTTCGGTGCAACCCCCTTGGGGCGCAAGCTATTCCCCATGGGGAACAAAGCAATCCCCAAGGGGCACGTTATAATCCCCTTGGGGCGCATGTTGTTCATCTCGGGGAGCAAAGCATTCCCCTTGGGGCGAAGAATAATCCCTTTGGGGCAGTAGCCAAAGAAATGGGGGATAATAACTTTACAGATGATTCTTATCTTTTAAGAGAGCTACTTTCGTCTTCTGCGTTTCTCAGGTTTATTAAAACTTCCAGGTCAACTTAGTCCCAATCATCCTTGGTGGGCCGGGAACAAAAGTGGGAATGCCAAACATACTTCCGGTGTTTCCTGCACTGGTAACAAATTGTTCATCCAATATATTTGTCCCGTAAACCGATAAAATGATATTGGGATCTGCCAGTTCAAGTCCGCCATTAATATTCAGCAACCCGTAGGCATCCTGTTCAAGTCCTGGAGTATTGGCATCTTCGAAAAACATGTGCGTTTTATACGAGTACGATGGAGTTGCAAACAATTGGATAGTTGGTGTAATGTTCACTCTCGCATTAAATCCAACTGTGAAACTGTGCTCCGGCGATAATCGGAAAGAATTACCTGCATAAGCCTGAACCATTCCATCGGTGTCGGTTGAGTCAAATTCGGTGTGCAACCAGGCATAGTTGGCAAAAAAGTCGAGCTGTTTAACAATGGCAACTCGTATGTTAGCTTCTGCGCCATACGAAGTGGCTTTCCCGCCGTCTTTTACTTTGTAGTTGAATTCGCCGGTTGCCGGGTCGGCTACCCATGCACTTGTCTGGAAATTTTTATATTGTTGATAAAACCCTACTGCATCAATAAACACCCGGTCGTAAAACGATGCTTTTAAGCCCACTTCAAAGTTATCGAGAATTTCGGCATCCAGCACCTCTTTCTCCCCGGTGGAAGTAAATTGCAAAACATTTGGCCGGCGTCCGCGTGAGTAGTTGGCAAAAACATTTCCATACTCGTTAAAACGGTATTTTAAACCACCGCGCCAGGTAAACGAAAGTGTGTTTTTTGTAGTTTCCTGTAACGGCGATTCTTTAAAGAAAACATTGGGTGCATTACCCGTAAAATTTCCAAGGATAGATGGCGAACCACCGGTCATCATTGCTTCGTTGGTAAGTTTATAACGATCGTAAACGGCACGTACACCGCCCGAAACAAATAATTTTCTTGAAAGTTGATAGCTTACGTCAATAAATGCCTCGGCAGCCATGTTGTTCGCTTCACTGTAACTTTCTTCCTGATGGTTAGTTGGTAGCGGTATATAAATGGTGGTATCAAGTTCAGGAATATAATTTGGAATGGCCGGAATTGATGCCGGTTGTCCGCTTGGATCAACAAGATAACTGTTATCAGGACTAAAAAGATGAACCAAATGTTGCTCGTTAGGTGAGAACCAATAAGTCTGGTTGGCTTTTTCCCACCAGAAACTGCCACCCAACGAACCATTCAATCTGCTGTTTTGCGAAAAGTTACCTCTAATCTCCTGGTAAAATTGTTTGGCCCCGGCATATTCGGCCATATCGATTGCAGCAGCTGCTGTTCCATCGCCATCCCAGCGCGAGGAAGCATTGGTTTTTCGGTACGAGGTTATTGACGACCAATAATTATGCTCATTTATGTAATATTTGTAGTTCAGTGTTACATCAAAAATTTCTTTTCCTGTTTTAAGGTTTTCGCCCTGTTCGTGCGATGCTCTTCCGCTAAATATATCAGTAACTCCTTCTGTATTCGGAAACATCTGGCTCATAAAAGCAATTCCGGGTGTATCGTCTTTTTGGTAGTTAATAACAAGGTCGGCTTTATGGTTATACGCCGGTCGGAACCGGGCTGAAAAACGTCCTCCCATGGTATTTCTTCCGTTTAATTTTCCTCCTAATGTATTTTCAATATATCCATCTCGATAATTGTAAATTCCTGTTGCACGTACAAAAAGTTTGTCTTCGAGAACAGGAATATTAACAACACCACGCACTTCTTTTTGTCCATAATCTCCAATTCCGGCAGAAAGATTTCCTCCAAATTTACTCTCCGGCATTTTGCTGATATAATGAACTGCTCCTGCCTGGGCACCTCTTCCAAAAAGTGTATTTTGTGGTCCTTTTAAAACTTCCACACGTTCCATGTCGTACAATTCAAGCGATGCAGAGTTGGCCCTGTTTATTGGTACATTGTTAAAATAAACTGAAATTCTTGGCTGGGCACTGGGGCTAACTTCGTCGCTTGTAAAACCACGAATGACAAAACCTGGACGGTTGGCACCCTGTTCGCGAATGTATAAGCCCGGGACAAATTCACTCAGCTGACTTAATTCCGTAATATTGGATTGTACCATTGTATTTTCGCTAACCGAAGAAATAGCCGTTGGAACATCAAGAATTTGTTGGTTACGTTTTTGCGAACTAACCAAAACAGGTTCCAGATGTATGTTATCAGTCAGCATCATAATATTTTTTACATTTTGTCCGGCCTGAAGAATAATATCAACAGTTTTCGTTTTGTAGCCGATAAACGATACCCTTATTCTTGCTCTGCCTGTCATAAGATTATCAACCAGAAATTCACCATCAGCATTTGTATTTACTCCTTTTCGTGTACCATCTATGGTTACGCTGGCTCCGGGAAGCGGTTCTTTTTCTTTATCATATACTTTTCCACGTACAAACACTTTCTGTATCTCTTTCGAAACAGTTTCAACATTGCGGTATTTGCGTTTTACTTTTCCGCGTTGTTTCGATTGGGCATAAGATGATGATATGGTAAAAACCAGGATGATAATTAGTAGGAAGTATTTCATAATAATCTATTTTCTTAATTGTTTTAACAAATAAACAAAAATTAGATTATATACTGTATCCTTTATGATGAATTTTTTATGTGATGAGATGTTTAGTGGTTTAAACAGCATGAATTATTTTTTAATTGAAAATACCGGCATTTTCAGCCAGATTGAAAATTCATCGAGGCTGTTTTGTGCCTGGTCGAGAGTTTTGCATTTTTTTATGGCAACAGAAGGTTTTTTCGCCTTGTTAACCAGGTAAATCCTGAATTCTTTTTTTGCAGATGAGGTTCTTCTGTTCGAACGGCTGTACATTGTATAAACTTTGCTAATTGGGACAAGTGTAACACCCAGGTAGTTGTCGAGCGATTTCCATTTCCCGGTTTTAAATAACCCAAACCATTTGTTATATTCCCTGAAAACACGTTTTTTCGTGTCAATCTCAACACCGGAATAAGTGCAGTAAAGAAAAGCTGCAATAAAAAGGTTGATTCCACCAAATACCCATCTTTGGCTCAATATACCCAGCACACCACTTAATAAAAATATAATTCCAAAATAGATATACGGCCCGGTGAGAAATCTTGAGATTTTATTGTCGATTAGCATCTGGCTTTTTGTTAAACGAACATAATATTTTTATATGAGATATTACACAAACACATGTAAAAATATTTTGTGAGAGGCTGTAAGCCGGTTCCCGATGTAATGAAGTTGTTTAAAGTAAATCTGAAAAACTGCGAGCAACATCTTGATGACATTGGACTTCAGCTAATTTTTCTTCCGTAGCTATGGCTATGAAAGAAAAATGGAGCTTCGCCACTGAGAGTCAATATGTCACTCTCGAAATTCCCCATTTACTTTAAACAACTTCAATAATAATTTTTGTATTATTTGTTTCAGAAATTATTTTTTACTGAGGAAAGATAGGGATTTTACTCAAGGATTAGATTCCTTCTTTCGATATAACTGTGCCAGATAATGTATGTTGCAACCGATTGGTAAGGTGAAAACAGTTTCATATATTCAATAATATCTACTTTTGTACTTTCGGGGGGAACAAGTTCCAGTTCGTACACCGATTTTATTGTTGCCAAATCACCGGGCGGGAAAATGTCCGAAAAGTGAAGGCTCATCATCAGGTATATGTCAATGGTCCAGTTGCCAATCCCTTTTAATTTTATTAAACGTGCACGGATTTCCGGCTCTGATTGTTGGTTCAATTTTTCAATATTTAGTTTGTCATCAATTATTTCAGAAGCAAGAACTCTTGCATAAATGGTTTTTTGCCGGCTGAAATAGCAGGAGCGCAACTCTTCGTCAGAGAGTTTTAACAGATTTTCAGGAGTAACAATTTTAATCTTTTTAACCAGTTTGTCGTATGCCGCTTTTGCTGATGCCAGCGAAACCTGTTGCTCAAGAATGGTGAGGATTAGTGTGGCAAAATCGGGCTCTCGGTACCAGAATGGAGGATAGCCAAATTGCCTGATTACAGGTTGTAATTTTGTTTCCTTTTCGGCACACCAGTCGCAATGTTTTTTGAACTCGGTTTTGTTTTGAATTTTCTTCATCTGCTAAAAATAACAAATAAGGAGTGAGAAATCAGAAAGTGATTTAAACAAAAAAGAGGGACGCTTTGCATCCCTCTTTCGAAGGCAATACCGAATTAAATAAATAAAAACCTTTTATTAAAGTGCTTCTGCCTTCTGCTTAAAAAACGATTAATATTATTTTTTAGTATGAATTTTAGAAATTGTCTAAAAAATATCCATCCATTTGATTATGCATCTTTTTCGTTATAATGCGTTGAATTCTTCTTAAATAGCCGGTGATATTGTTCATTGTATTGTTTGTTTTAATGGAAATTCACGAATTCCCTTTGGTCATTTCGCGTCAAATCCGCCTTGTCTAAACAAAAAATACATCATAATCATTCTGAAAAATAAAATTTAGATAGTTTCTTACAAATCGAGTTCAACAACAAGGTTCTCGGTTCCTTTAATAAACAGGTTTTTTATAACGAATGAATTTGTACCATCGGCGGGCAGGGTAACAATTGTTTCACCATTGGCCGGCACGGTAAATTCAGGTCCTCTTTTTATCTGCATTTTAAAAGGTACCTCCGAACTGTTTTTCAGAATATAGTTTTTACCTCGTTTGGTTTCATCGTAAAATTTCACTTTAACAGCTGCTTCAAAAAATGCTTTCAGATATTCTTCTTTAGCGGCAAGGTTATTTCCAAACCACGCAATTGTACGGTTGGCAAACAAAGCCTCTTTAAGCGCATCGTGCGAACGTTCTTCTGCAAGTACTAACGTCATGGGACGATGATATTTATTCAAGTCATATCTTTCAGAAGTAATTCCATGAATATCGGAAGCTGAATGAGGTGCCAGATTCTTATCCATGCACCAGTCAAGGGCAATGGGGTACCATTCTTTTTCATTAAACACTTCTATGGCATTAATCATTCCTTTTTCATACAAATCGGTGTGTTCGTCCCACCACATGCAGGTATCGGGCTGTTGTGCTTTCCAACCCGGGTGGTTCCAAATAATATAGGCACCCTGTTTTTTCGCCTCTTCGAAAGCCTCGTGCCAGTCTTGTTTGTCAGTAGCCTGAGTGTCTTCTAAAAACAGGGCATTGAAATGCCCGGGAGGCATACTTCGGGTAATTTCACCGGCTTTTATCAGGATAATATTTTTTTGTTTTGCATACGGTAAAGCGATATCGTACGACGAATTATCATCTCCCCCAACAAATGGTTTCGATGGATTACGTTCTATGTGGTCGGTAATGGCAATGGCATCAAGCCCTTCGTTGTATGCTTCATCAACTCGTACGGTTGGCCACACAATCCCATCGGAAAAAACTGTGTGCATGTGAAAATCGCACTTTAATGTTTTGTACCCCAGAATATCAGGTATATTAATGGTTTTTCTGCCCGATTCGTTAAGTAACTCAGGCATTTGAATGTTGTTTACATTCTGTGCAACTCCGGAAATAGAAATACTGATTACAAAAAGAATGAAAAATAGTTGTTTCATGATTTAGTTGTTTAAAGTTTATTTTCTAATGTAAATATCGGATTAAAATCTCACCAACGCCGAAAACACAAAATTGATCCCCGGTGAAACCACTCCCGATGAGTAGGGCCTGTAACGTTGGTCTAAAATATTTTCAATTCCGCCTCCCAATGTGACTTTTTTATTCAGCTTAAAATTCGTTTTTAAGTTCATTGTCCACCATGCAGGCGAGTACGGATTTCCATTTTCATCAGGGATGTATAGGTGGGATTTGTCTTGTTCGTCTGGCGCCAACTGGTCGAAATCGAATTTTCCGCTGTAGTCGAAGTAAAGGTCGACAAACCATCTGTGATTTTCAAAAATAAAATGCGAATTACCAAATGTTGGAGGTACGTGCCGCAAAGGTACTCCTTCCGAATCTTTACCTTTTGTAATTGTTAAGTCATGGCGGGTACGAATATTATTACTGAACAGGTATTCGAAATTAAAATTGGCCCCCAGAATAGTTGCTGATTCCGCATTCACCAAGGCCTCTACTTTACTCATTTCTCCGTCGTACAAAATTGAATCCTGCCCGTTTAAACTAAAATTGCGGCGAACCATTGCATCTTTCAGCCAGGTATAAAATCCGGTAATTTCAAATTTTGCTCTTTGTTTGTGACTACGGAGAATACTCAGCTCCAGATTACGTGCATATTCTGGTTTTAAATCGGGGTTTGGCACCACAACATTTCCCGGTTCCGAGTCGAAAACTTTTGCCACATCGTCGATGTTGGGCGAACGGAATCCGGTAGAGCCATGAATGTTTATCTGCCAATCGCTGGTTGGGTGCCACACAATGCCCAGGTTGCCGTTAAAAGCTGAATTCTTCATGTCGAATCCGGAAAAGGGAAAGTTGTAAAATTCAGGATCAAATTCTCCTTTTAACCGTGTAAAGGTAAACCGCGAACCCACCTGGAAAATAAACTTCTTATTCAGGTTGTATTTAAATGAATAATATGCTGCAAGACTTCCATATGTCGAACCATCGGGATACCTTGATGCAATCTTCTCTGTTTCGCTGGTTAACAGGTTTTCCGACTGTCCGGTTGAACCAACATTGTTAAAATAACCTTCAATACCGTAAAACAGTTCATTCTTTTTATCGAATGATTTTCCAAAGTCGAGGTTTACCGAAAAAATATTAAGGTTTTCTTCGCGGTTGCGTAACCAGTCGTTGTCTAATTTTCTGTCGTGGCGGCTTTCGGTATAAAGCTGGTAACCGGTAATCAGATTTACTCTGTCGAACAGAATATAATCTTCAATGTATTCAAATCGCCCGGAAAACAAGGTCCATTTTTGTGGTCCGTAAAACCAGTCGGCATATTTTAGCTGGTCTCCGTTGTACTGAATCAACCTGTCGTAACGAGGCACGTTGCTTGTTTGAGAATGATGGGCACTAAACTGAAAATCGAAGCGTTCGTTGGGGCGGTAACGGATTTTACCCAGCAGGTTGAACTGTTTGTAACCTGTAAATTTTTGAATTTGAGGATTGTTATTTTGAATAATGTTATCTGTTACGTTGTAAGGCTCGTTCGAAACATATTCTGGCCTTAAATATTCATCATAACCAAAAGATCCCATTCGTAAATCGTTAAACCCGGTAAAGGTTGAGCTAAACACAGTTGCCCATTTTTTTGAACTGTATTGGTGTGTAAAATGTGCTGTTTTTTCGAAACTGGCACTCGATGTGCGCAGAAACATTTTACCTGAATGTTTTGGATTGTGATGGGTTGATAGATTGGGATTCAGTGTATTAAAACTCATTACCCCTCCCAGGGCATCGCTTCCGTAGATTACTGATCCGGGACCAAAAATAACCTCCGTATTATCGAGGCTGTTGGCATCGACTGAGATTACGTTATGAAGGTTGCCACTTCGGTAAATTGCATTGTTCATCCTTATTCCATCAACCACAATTAGTACGCGGTTTGCCGCAAAACCACGAATCATCGGGCTGCCACCACCCATCTGGCTTTTCTGAATAAACACACCTCCCTTTGTTCCAAGCAGGTCGGCAGTGGTTTGCGGGTTGTAATGTAATATCTCCTGTGCAGGAATTGATTTTATGGTATGCGGTATCTCCGTTTTCGATTGTTGCCAGCGGTTTACCGATACAACAACTTCATCCAGACTTATAGGGCTCTCAATTAAAAGTATAACACCGCCTTGTTTTCTTATTTTTTCTTTTGTTGTAACAAGTTGCAGAAACGAAGAGTGTTTGAAAATAATTTTTTCGCTGCTTTTAAAATGGTCGAACCTTGCCTTCCCGTTCGAGTCTGTTTGAGTTGAGTAACTTTCAGAAATTAGTAATACCCCCTCAACAGTATGCCCTGTTTTAGCATTCATAACCTGGACAATACCTTGTCCCGAAAGGTTAGTAATTAGAAATGTTAAAAAAACAGATAAAAAAAGTCCCCTCACCTGAATATTTTTTACAAATGTATAATCCCGCGGCATTATTGCAAAAATTATACCCTTTCTGAAATAAAATAGGATTAAACTTTAATTTATTGTGAGATTATGTTCTTAATGTGATTTAATCCGCTCATTCATTGAGCGTTAGATTATGAAAAAATCCGATCCGAAAGAACGGACCGGATTTTATTATATGGAAAAGCCTGTTAGTACTTATACAATTCCCTGTGCCATCATTGAATTTGCCACTTTAACAAATCCACCAATATTAGCGCCTTTTACATAATTTGTATATCCATTGCCCTCTACTCCGTATTTCACACACATTTCGTGAATGTTACACATAATAGAGTGCAGTTTGTTGTCTACTTCTTCGCGGCTCCATGCCAGTCGCATGCTGTTCTGGGTCATTTCAAGGCCTGAAACGGCTACACCTCCTGCATTGGCAGCTTTACCCGGGCCATATAAAATTTTGGCATCTATGAAATGGTGGACAGCCTCTTCGGTACTCGGCATGTTTGCTCCTTCGGCAACAACATAACAACCGTTTTGTGTCAGCATTTTAGCTTCGTCGAGGTTAATCTCATTTTCGGTAGCACATGGCAGGGCCACATCGCATTTTATGCTCCACGGGCGTCGTTTGTCAATGTATTGTACACCATATTTATCGGCGTACTCTTTTATCCTTCCCCTATGAACATTCTTAAGCTCCATTACATACGCCAGCTTTTCACTGTCAATTCCATCCGGATCGTATATCGAACCGCTTGAATCGGAAAGGGTAACAACCTTGCCTCCCAGCTCTATCACTTTTTCGGTGGCAAACTGGGCTACATTACCCGAACCGGATACAGTAACTATTTTCCCTTTAAAGCTGTCACCCCTTGTTTTCAGCATTTCTTCGGCAAAATAAACTGTGCCGTACCCAGTAGCTTCAGGCCTTATTAAAGAACCACCCCATTCAACACCTTTCCCTGTTAATACACCCACAAATTCATTTCTAATACGTTTATATTGTCCGAAAAGGAAGCCAATTTCACGGCCTCCAACACCAATATCACCTGCTGGGACATCGGTGTACTGTCCTATGTGGCGAGAAAGTTCAGTCATGAAACTCTGGCAGAAACGCATTACTTCATCATCCGATTTATTTTTTGGATCGAAATCAGAACCACCTTTACCACCGCCCATTGGTAATGAGGTAAGACTGTTTTTCAGTACCTGCTCAAAAGCTAAAAATTTTAGAATTCCCTGGTTTACAGTCGGGTGAAAACGTAATCCACCTTTGTAAGGGCCAATGGCACTGTTCATTTCAATCCTGTAACCGCGGTTTATATGAATATTCCCACGGTCATCGGTCCAGGGAACACGGAACTGAATAATTCGTTCTGCTTCAACCATACGCTCAAGGATTTTTGCATGAAGGTAACGGGGATTGTCTAAAAGATAATCAGCCAGTGATTCAACTACTTCGTGTACTGCCTGATGAAACTCCGGTTGACCGGGATCTTTCATCCTGACATAGTTCATAAAGTCCTCTACAAACGACTTGCTGTTTTTAGTGTTCATATTGAATTAGTTTTATTAGTTACGAGTGTAAGTTACAAAAATGAACTCTTTTACCTACTTGTTTTTCAGCATGTAATTTTATGCGCAAAACATCAATTTGAAATTTATTTGGCTTGCCAGGTTTCAAATCAGAAGATTATAGTCGTTTTTTATAAAAAGTAAGAAGCCACCCAAAGAGAATATGACTAATTTAATTTTTTAAAAAGTCAATATTGGGTTGTGTCAAATAAAATTTTGTTCCTGATTTCTATAGTGACAGTAATTTAGGAAGCTACATCCATCAAAATATTTATCTTTGCGGCTTGAAAATAAGTAAGAAAAATGGAATACAAATTTGCGGAAATAGAGCCAAAGTGGCAAAAGTACTGGGAGGACAACAAGACCTTTAAAACAGAAGACGATTATTCGAAACCAAAATATTACATCCTCGATATGTTCCCGTACCCATCGGGGGCAGGATTGCATGTGGGGCATCCTGAAGGTTACACGGCAACCGATATTTTAGGCCGTTATAAACGAATGAAAGGGTTTAATGTATTGCACCCAATGGGGTACGATGCTTTTGGACTTCCGGCAGAGCAGTACGCCATTCAAACCGGAACGCATCCGGCAATAACTACGCAAAATAACTGCGATAACTTTCGTAGGCAAATTAAAGACATTGGTTTAAGCTATGACTGGGACCGTGAAATTAACACCACAGACCCTAAATATTTTAAATGGACACAGTGGATTTTTAAGAAGCTTTACAGCACATGGTTTGATAGCGACCTGAAAAAAGGGCGTCCGATTTCGGAATTGGTAATTCCAGAAGAGGTTAAAGCTAAGGGCGATGAGGCTGTAAAAGAATACATCGGCGAAAAGCGGTTGGCATATTACGATAATGCACAGGTATGGTGGTGCGACTCGTGTAAAACAGTTTGTGCCAACGAAGAGGTATTGACTGACGGCTCTCACGAGAAATGTGGCAACCAGGTTATCCGCAAAAACTTGAAACAGTGGTTGCTTCGTATTCCGCATTATGCCGAGCGTTTGCTTGAAGGGTTGGAAGATTTGGACTGGCCGGCAGGAGTAAAAGATATGCAACGCAACTGGATTGGAAAATCGACAGGTGCCGAGGTTGATTTTGAGATTGATGGATTGGGTAAAAAGTTACGTGTTTATACCACCCGCCCTGATACTCTGTTTGGCGCAACTTACATGGTTATTGCACCCGAGCACGAATTTGTAAATGAAATTGTTACTGCTGAAAAGAAAGAAGCAGTAGGAAATTATATTAAGGCAGCTGCCTTAAAATCGGATTTGGACAGGACAGATTTAGCTAAAGAAAAAACCGGTGTGTTTACAGGGCGTTATGCCATTAATCCGGTGAACAACCAGCAAATACCGATCTGGGTAGCAGATTATGTTTTAATGGGCTATGGAACCGGGGCAATTATGGCTGTTCCTGCGCATGATACACGCGACTTTGAATTTGCCAAAGAGTTCAATATTCCTGTTAACTGTATTCTCGATCCAAAAGAAGCAGAAAACAGAGAACAGATTTTGGCCGGCGATGCCTGCTGGACCGAAGATGGTAAGTACATTAACTCTGCCAGCGAAGAGACTGGTTTGGATATCAATGGCATGAATAAATCTGCCGGGATTAAAAAAACAGTTGAATGGTTGGGCGACAAAGGATTGGGTAAAGCTACCGAGAATTTTAAACTGAGAGATTGGTTATTTAGTCGTCAGCGTTATTGGGGCGAGCCTTTCCCTGTAATTCATTGGGAAGATGGCGAGGTTACTCTGGTTGAAGATGAAAACCTGCCATTACAATTACCCGATTTAGAAAAATATACTCCTGGAGAATCCGGGGAATCGCCACTTTCGAACGCCGAAGATTGGTTGGCTGTAACCGATGAAAACGGACGTAAAGGCCGTCGCGAAACTAACACCATGCCACAATGGGCAGGCTCGTGTTGGTACTATCTTCGTTATATCGACCCGATGAACGAGGAGAGCATTTTTGATGTGAAAAAAGAGCAGTACTGGATGCCGGTTGATTTATATGTGGGCGGTGCAGAGCACGCTGTACTTCACCTGTTGTACTCACGTTTCTGGCATAAAGTGTTGTTCGATTTGGGTATTGTTTCAACCGACGAGCCGTTCCAAAAACTGTTTAACCAGGGAATGATTCTGGCTTTTGCATATGAAACAGCAACCGGGGCAAAAGTTGCTTCCGATTTGGTTGAAGAGAAAGATGGAAAATATTTCCACACTGAAACCGGTGAAGAGTTGAAGCAGATTGTGGCAAAAATGTCTAAATCGTTGAAAAATGTGGTGAACCCTGACGATGTGATAGAACGCTATGGAGCCGACTCGTTGCGTCTGTACGAAATGTTTATGGGGCCGCTCGACGAACGCAAACCATGGGCTGAAAACGGCGTGAAAGGGGTGTTTAACTTTCTGAACAAGGCTTATCGTTTCTTCTCAGATACAAACAAAATTTTTGATGGAGAGGAGGACAAAGAGGTTGCCAAGCTGCTTCATCAGACCATCCAGAAAGTGGAATTCGATATTGAACACCTGAAATTCAATACCGGTATTTCAGCATTAATGGTTTTCAATAACCTGGCGATAAAAAAAGGAAAAGTAACCAGACAATCGGCAGAAACATTTGCTAAAATACTGGCACCTTATGCTCCACACATGGCAGAAGAACTTTGGTCGATGTATGGCAACAAAGAAACATTGGCTTACGAGCCGTGGCCGGAAGTAGATGAAAGCCTGTTGAAAGAAGACACTTACGAATACCCTGTTTCGTTTAACGGTAAAATGCGTTTTAAACTGGAACTCCCGTTGGATATGCCAAAAGATGAGATTGAGAAAACAGTTTTTGCCGATGAACGCGCAGCAAAATGGATGGAAGGGAAAACAGTCCGCAAATTTATTTTTGTTCCAAGCAAGATTATTAATGTAGCTGTAGGGTAACTATCCGTCAAGCGGTTTCAACTGCTAGACGGTTTAAGAGAAAGATATTGAAAAAGGATGTCCGTCAGCCAATGGATGTCTTTTTTGTTAAAAATTCGGAGGATTTGAAGGTTTTTAAAAATCCCTGACAAACCTCAATTTTTAATCCCTTTTCACTTCGTTCTTTTGCGCAAAAAATAACATTAAAAATCAGAGACGATGTTTACAGAAATTTTATCGGCAAACAACAAAGTGGCTAAGTTGGTACAAGACTACCTGATAATCACTTTCGGGCTATTAATTTTTGCAATGGGGTGGATATTGTTTATCATCCCGGCCGAAATTACCGGGGGAGGGATTAGTGGTGTCGCTGCAGTGATTTTTTATGCCACAAAAATACCCATTAGCATTTCTTATTTTGCCATTAATATTGTACTGGTTTTGGTAGCCATAAAAATACTGGGTGCCAGTTTTGGAGTAAAAACCATTTACAGCATTGCTGTTTTGTCGGCATTCTTTGGCCTCTTTCAAAATATTATAAAAGAACCTCTCGTTGATGATACTTTTCTTTCGGCGGTACTAGGTGGCATGGGCAGCGGTATTGGCCTTGGCATTGTTTTTTCACGCGGAGGAAGTACCGGTGGCACCGACATTTTTGCCATGATAATAAATAAATACCGAAACATTAGTCCGGGCCGAATTATTTTACTTGCTGATGTTGTAATTATCGCGTCTTCTTATTTTGTTTTCCGCTCGGCCGAAAAGCTGGTTTATGGCTATGTGGTAATGTGGGTTGTTTCTTATACTCTCGATTCATTTTTAAGCGGTGCCAACAAATCGGCTCAAATGTTTATTATTTCGAAACACTATAAAGAAATAGCACGATTTATAAACGAAGAGGCTGTTCGGGGTGTTACTTTACTCGATGGTTCGGGTTGGTACACTAAAGAGAACATCAAAGTAATTATGTCTGTTGTGAGGAAAAAAGAGACCAGCTCCATTTTTAGAAAAATTAAGGAGATTGATCCCGATGCTTTTATATCGATGGGAAGCGTAATGGGAGTTTACGGCCAGGGATTTGAAAAACTGAAATTATAAAC
>JBDLJS010000030.1:0-39827 GCA_039714235.1 Bacteroidota bacterium
CTGTCATCCCGACAGATTCAAAATCTAAAAAACACCAAAAGCCTGTAAATCAAATGATTTGCGGGCTCTCTTTTTTTTACAAGGTCAAAAAACACCATTAAAAACCACCCAAAATGGGACCTATCCGGTGACCTCTTAATTTTCATAACTTAGAGGTCACCGCGGAGCTCATAACAAACTACTATAATGATAGTTATAAGGGTTTTTGCTCATACGAAATGTTGCGGTTTGGTTCACTATAGAACAAAAAATTAACAGTAAAAGGTGACCTCTTGGGGAACCTGAACCAAATTAAATGATTTGACATGAAAGCAAAAAGTACTTTTGGAATTCATTTTGTGCTCAAAAGAGCCAAAGTTATTGATGGAACTGCACCAATTTATGTGCGTATTACAGTTGATTCCAGCCGTTGTGAAATCTCCGTAAAAAAGAGGATCCTTACTACGAATTGGAACAAGGGAAAAGGTATGGCCAAAGGGAAATTTACTGAGATTGGCAGGCTTAATTCTTATCTTGAACAAATTCGTTCTCAACTTACTGAGTGCTACCAGGAACTGGTTGTCGAGAAAGCAATTGTTTCTCCTGAAGCTATTAAAGATAAATTTTTTGGAATTGATGAATCTGGTAAAACCTTTAAAGAGCTAATCGATTATCACAACATCAGCATGGAAGAGAACCTAAAATGGGGAACACTTAAAAACTATCATACTACTGCAAAATATATTGAATTGTTCCTGCAAAAAAGAATGAACCGGGAGGATATTTTCTTATCCGAATTAAACTACAGATTCATCACTGATTTTGAGTTTTACCTTAGAAAACACAAACCAACCGACCATCAACGGCCAATGGGTAATAACGCGGTTATGAAACGACCAGGGCAGGTTTGGGTCTCGGATATCACCTACATAAGAACAAACAGGGGCTGGCTGTACCTAACTGTCATAATTGATTTATTTGACCGCAAAGTGGTTGGATGGGCTATGAGCAAAGGCATGACTGCAGAGGAAACAATCATTGCTGCATGGAGAATGGCAGTAAATAACCGCCCGATAACACAGGAGCTGATTTTTCATTCAGACAGGGGTATACAGTATGCCTGTACAAAATTTACAAATATCCTGAATGCAAATGAATTGGTTCAGAAAAGCATGAGCCGAAAGGGGAACTGCTGGGATAATGCGGTTGCTGAAAGTTTTTTTAAAACCATTAAAGTTGAAGTTGTTTATAACGAAATTTCTCAAAATCATGACCATGCAAAATTATCCCTGTTCAAATGGATAGAAACATGGTACAACCGTAGAAGAAGACACTCAGCTTTGGGATATAAAACGATAGAAGAATTTGAAATTTTAAACAATAATCAAAAATTGGCTGCATAGCTTAACTTGACGTTCAACTTTTTGTTGCATATCCATGACCCGGGAAAATCGATTTATAAGCAGTTTGAAGAGAATAACGAGATGTTCAATTTTGTGCCGCTTCCCGAAACAGAAAAAGTTAATTGGGTAGATTTTACACCTTAAAATCTTACAAGGGATGCCATCCCTTTTTATTCATACATATCATTAACATCGGCTCCTGCCAAATCGACAAAGAACTGGCCGATTTTATTGGTTACAAAATCGACATACTTTTTGCCTTTTTCCGGAGTAGCCAGTTTGGGGCTTCCAATACCGGTGTCCTTCGATACCGATGTCCACTGCCGTGGGGCCCATGCCCACTTTTCTTTAAAACCGGTAATTTTAAATCCTTTCGATTCGCCATCGCCGGCTTCTTCAAGTGGCAAAACCAAATCGGGATGAGCATATTGCATAAAACTGGTTTCCATTTCGTTGGCATGGTCGCCGGCTACTACAAAAAACTCTTCCCAATCCCCTATTTCATACCAGGCAACTGAGGTAAGAAACATATCAGTATCTTTCTGAAGCTCTCTTATCATCTGTTTAAAATTGTTACCACCATGCCCGTTAAGAACCACAAACTTTTCAATTCCATGTAACTCCAGACTTTCAATAATATCTGCCAGAATAATTGCCTGTGTTGACGGATTCATGTTAATAGTAAGTTTGATATCCAATTGCTGGGTATTTACCCCAAATGGAATTTCCGGCAGAACAACAACTTTTGCACCTTGCTCCCAGGCTATTTTTGCCGCTTGTTCTGCTATATAAATCGATTCGTAATTGTCGGTAGCATAAGGCAAGTGGTAGTTGTGTGCCTCAGTTGCCCCCCAGGGAAGAATGGCAACTTTATAATCTGTCTCCTTAACCGTTTTCCAGTTTGTCTCTTTTAAAATATATGGTCTTGGTTTCATAATATTTGTTATTTTTTTATGTGAAATACTTCTCTCATTCTATTAAGTTTGGGAGCTCCCTTTTCATCTGTTTCAAAAAAAGGCTTCATGTGTTCTCTCCATCTTGCTACTACTTCCGATTCGCTAATCTTTTGCCAGTGCTCTTCAGATTCTACATTTATTACCCCAAACAACTCGTTGGTTTCATCATCAATAAAAATGAAATATTCTTTTACTCCGTTTTCTAAGAACTCACTTTCTAATTCAGGCCACACCGGATTATGACGATTTTCATATTCCTCTTTGTAGTCTTCGTTTAGTTTTAGTTTAAATGTTATGCGTTCCATTATTAAATTTCTATTATTACTATTTGTATATCAATAACGTTAGTGCCGGTTGGGCCGGTAATAAGCAGCGAATCAATATTTTTAAAATAATTATAAGAGTCGTTTCGTTCAAGATAATCCTCCGCATTCAGTCCTTTTTCTTTTGCAATCTGAATTGTTTCACCATTACAAACTGCACCGGCAGCGTCAGTCGGACCATCGTTCCCATCGGTTCCGCCACTAAGAAATGTAACTCCTTTTGAGCCATCCAACGCAATTGCAGATGCCAATGCCAGCTCCTGATTTCTTCCCCCCAGGCCAGCTCCTTTAATGTTTACAGTAGTTTCGCCACCATACAGGAAACAGTATTTTTTACCTTTAACAGCTTTTTCATTGGCAAACAAAATTGCATCTTCCGCAATTTGTTTTCCAACAATTTTAGCTTCCCCTTCAAGCGCTGTATCCACTATTTTTGTTTCGTAACCAAGTGCAGAGGCTTCATGCTCAACTTTTTTAAGAGCTTTTAAATTATTTCCAAGAATTATATTTTTCACCCCACTCTCACTTTGTTTTTCTTTGTTCTGTCCATTTTGCAAACAGGTGATTACAGTTCTGGGAAACGTATTTTGAAAATTATATTTCTCAATAATATTCCAACATTCATTAAAATCTCTTTTTGTGGGGACAGTAATGCCGGAACCGATAATATCCGGTTTGTCGCCTATTACATCCGAAATGATTAATGAAACTACTTTTGCAGGCCTGATAAAATCCAATAGCCCGCCACCTTTTAATTGGGAAAGATGCCTGCGCACAACATTCATTTCATTAATTGTTGCCCCCGATTTTAAGAGCTGGTTGGTTACTTCCTTCTTTTCCGCCAAAGAAATTCCGATAACAGGAAGAGGCAGGAGAGCCGAAGCACCGCCGGATAACAGATTGACTACCAAATCGTCTTTCCCGGCCTGACTGCAAAGTTCAACGAGTTGCTCTGCTGCTTTTTGCCCGTTCTCATCGGGTACCGGATGGTTTGCTTCAAGAAGCTTTAAATGCTCCAGGTCTTCAAGAAAACCATATTTGGTAACAATAATCCCTTTCGAAATTTTATTGCCAAGAACTGTCTCCATCTGCTTTGCCATTGCAGCCGAAGCTTTTCCGGCCCCAATAACATAAATATTCTCAAAAGCCGATAAGTCTATTGTTTCAACAGTGTTGTCAGGTTGTTTTATTGAAAGAATACTATTTTCCAGAATAACATTCTCGTCAATTAATACCGATGGCTTAACAACGCTAACACCATCGGTAAAGAGTTTTATTATTTCAGAAAAATTTGAATTCATTACTTAATTTTACTTTTTATAAATCCCAATTTCTTTAACTATTTTTGCTAAAACCTGAACATTTTCTTTTGCTACTTTTGGTGCAATAGAACAAGCAGTACTCAAGATAAATCCTTTGTTTTTCATTCCGGTTTTAATTCGAGCCGATACATCATTATATATTTTCAAGTCGCTACCATTTAACAGTGTATGAACCGAATCAATATTTCCTTTAATAAACAGGTCGTTACCTATTCTATTAAATGCATCTTCAAGTTCAACATCACCAATTGGAGCAGGATCTAAACACTCTAAACCAGAAATGCCTGCCTCTGCCATCATCTCAAGTCTATCGCCAATATGTCCACATGTATGTACATAAACAAATTTTCCTTTATTCTTAACAGCTGTAGCTACCTGAGCAATAAATGGCAACTCAAAATCACGATAACTCTCAGGAGAAATAAAACCAGCACCTGCAAATGGCGATGAAATTTTAATTGCATCTACTGCACTGTGGTCACAAAGTCCCTCAGCCATATTTACAACACCAACAGTATAACGTTGTAGTATCTCTTTACACTTATCAGGATTCATCATCATAGCTATTAGAGCATTTTCATATCCTAATAAATCAAGCAGATAATCGAGAGGAGATGAAACCTCACCATGAATAGAGAATTCCCCTTTTAGCTTTTCTTCCAGAATATCAAAAATTCTAAATGGATCGTCAGGGTGTATAAATACATAGCAATTTTTTGATGCAGAGATGAAGTCAAGATGATCAGGAATAGTATTTACATCAAATGTATCAATATCAACTGTTTTCTCATCAAAAAACTCTCCCACAAGTAAATCATCGTCAACATAAGTCTCTTTTCGGTCATTAAATGTCGCAACCTCAATACCATCAACTATTTCAACTGTACATTTTTCTCTCCAATTTGGATCTTGACCGTGTATCCCACAAAGTACTCCATCAAAATCGAATCTCTCGCGCAACCAAATAAGTGCCTCAGCAAATTTATCCGCATCATTCCACAGCTCCATTGGAGTAATATCTGGGTGCTCTTTTAATTGCTGTATCATAAATCCGATACTAAACTGACTCATTACAGGAACTCTGTCAGGCTGTTCCATGTTCATAGCCTTATTCATTCTTTGTCTTGATGTCATCATAATTTTAGATTTTATTTTATTAATTATATCTCAATCTATTATTTATATTCAAACTCTTTTCTCATATCATCAACAATAACACACTTTTTGAGCAATATTTTTTTAGCCTTTATTATTATAAAATAGTGCTGCAGCCCCCAATACCGTTACATGTGACTCGGTACTGAACTCCAGTTTCAGGTTTTCCACTGCCTGCTTGCTGTGAAATGATTTTAATACGTTGTGTATTGCATCTACAATAAACTCTTTTGAACCGGCAATTGAGCCCCCAATAACAACTACCTGCGGGTCGTACATTGCAAGTATGGTATAAATGGCCTCCCCGATATTTGTCCCCAACTCATTAAAAATTTTTAACGCCCCATTGTCTCCTGCTTTTGCTTTTTCAAAAACTTCTAAACCGGTGGTGTTGTACACATTCTTGAAAAACTGGCTGCTACAATAATATTCCTGGGTTTGGTCCTTGTACTTTATTTCGCCGAACTCTGCTGCCCCGGCATTTTTGCCAGTATGCAACTTTCCATTAATTACTACCCCGCCTCCAAGGCCGGTGCCGAGAGTAAGCCCAACCACATCGTCGTATCCTTTACCGCTACCAAAATGTTTCTCGCCAAGAACAAAACAATTTGCATCGTTATTTACAAATACCGGTATACCGAATTCCTCTTCCATTGCTTTCTTTATGCTAATTCCTTCGAGAAATTTTAAATTATTTGCGGCTAATATTGTTCCTGTTGAAAAGTCGATAAGCCCCGGAGCACCAATACCAATTCCTTCAACGCCATCAGTATAAACCTTTTTAATTGCCCCGGCAATTGCAGCCACGGCATCTTTGGTATTGGTTGGAGTAGGCAGTTTTTGTTCTTTAACTACTTTTTCGCCTGTAATAAGGCCACTGTATATTTTTGTTCCTCCCAAGTCAACTCCAATTAATGTATTATTCAGCATAATTATTATATTTTTATTTTTACGCAAACTCAGGCCCGCAAATAAAGTACTGCATTTCCGGCGTTCCGGGATAAGGGTTGTTATCCAGGTACATCCTTTCGAAAGGGCGTTGCCATGTAAAACCATTTTTATCGAGCCACTCTTTTATCTCTTTTTTATCTGAAAGCAGGTCAACAACTACTGCTTTACCTTCTATCTGGTTAATTGCGGCAGCAATAAGGATTTTAATATGCTCATCTGACGAAGCAAATACGGGCCCTATCTGGGTAAACCTCTCCCCTTTTCTTCCCAGTGAAAAAGCAACCACTTTCCCGTTTTCTTTAATTACCCAAGCCAGTTCAGGAGAATTATTAAACAGATAGGTTAACAGCCCATCACGCTTTGCCCCGAACACCTGCGCATCCAATTCAATTATTTCAATCAAATCAGCTTCAGAAACTTTAACTGCTTCAACGTCTGAAACGTAATTAATTTTGCTTGCTGAAGGGTTGGTAATCCTGCCAATTTCATACTCATCGATAAATCCAATCTTCTTATAAACCGGGCGGCCTGCAGGTGTGGCATCCAGTTTTATCGATTTGCAGCCACGATTTTTTGACTCGTCAATAGTCTGCAACAATAATTGTTTACTAATGCCCCTGCCGCGATACTCCATATAAACAAGCATCATCCCAATCCATGCGACTTCGTTGTTGTAATTTATTGCTGTAATCGAACCAACGATTTTACCATCCAGTTCTGCCACAAGGTTAACGCTGTTTTTGTAATTAATCAGGGTCTCCCAATCGGCTGTTGACTGGTTCCACTTTTCAGCATTTTTCAAATCCATAAGGTCGGGAATATCCGAAATTAACATCTCCCTTATTTTGGTTGCTCCGTTACTCATAGTTCATAGTTTTATTAGTCAGCGAACCACTTATCAATATTTGCTTTAACAAACTCATCGTCATTCAATTCAGGGTATGCAGCGTAGATACGATCTATTTCATCCACCTGCCGTTGCATTAATTTTTCTCCTGCAAGAGTATCGATTCTGCGCATTAACCCCTGACGATAAAGCACTTCGTGCAGGCCAACTATAACACCGTAATAGTCGTTTGCAGCATCGAAGAAGGCTGCGTTTGTATCGGTTACCTTTGCGGATAAAGTTAAGATCTCATTGGCATTGGCTGTATAATATTCGTTATGAACTTTATCTAACAGCTCAACTGCTTTCTTTGTCCATACAGCCCAGTGTCCAAGAAGTCCGCCCATAATTTTCTTTTTATGAGTTACACCATCCACTACCACTTCGAACTCTGTCATCAGATCTGCAAGGATGTTATCGTCATTACCTGTGTAAAGGGTAATTTCATCACTTCTTCCTGATTCAACAACTCCGTGAACCACATCCTGCGTGTAATAACGGTTGAACGGAGCCATTTTAATTGCTACAACATTTTCTATTTTAGCAAACTCGCGCCAAAAAGCTTTGTCGAGCTTACGACCACCAACAGCAGGTTGCAGATAAAAACCAACCAATGGAATTTCTTCTGCAACGTCACGGCAGTGTTCCAATATCTCTTTGTTAGAAGCTTCCTTAAATGCTGCCACACTCAACAAGGCTGCATGGAAACCTTTTCCTGCAATAAGCTTGGCCTCTTTTACTGCCTGTTCAGTTCTTCCGGCAATTCCGGCAACACGGACTGGGACTTTCCCGGTTCGCATTTCGAACCTTTCGAATTCTTCCTTTGCAATTTGAAGAACCTGTTCGAAAAGATATGTCTCTTCATCGCGAATTTCAAACTGAGTAGTGTGTACAGCTACAGCAATACCTCCGGCACCTGCATCGAGGTAATAACGGGCTATCGCTCTCTGGTATTTCTCATCAATTGTATTGTCTTCGTTCAATGCCAAAGGATATGCAGGAATTACAACACCTTTGCGGATTGATTCCAAAGCTTTTGCTGGTATGTCTTGAATTCTCATGATTATTAATATTTTCCATCCCTAACTTCAAAATGAGTTGGTTTACCAAGGTCACGGCCACCTTTCATCATCCAGTGGGCAGTCCATCTAATCATTTGGTCAACACTAACTTTGGGTTTACCAAATAGCTGGAATGACTCTGAAGCATTACTTAATAAGGCAGTTTTTGCCTCTTCCCCGGTAAATGTTACCTCTTTACCAAAATGTTTGGCAAATTCGGCAGCTATGTATTTAACTGATATTGTATCCTCTCCGGTAACATTTAAAATTTTTGCCGGAGATGAACCAACGCTTAATGCACGTATAGTCATACCGTTTGCTTCTCCCTGCCAGATAAAGTTGAAAAATCCCATTGTTAAATCTACAGGCTCATTATTCCACACCTTTTTGGCAACATCAACCAATACGCCATAGCGGGGTTCAACAGCATAATTCAGGCGGATTAATGCAACATCGTTTCCGTACTTTTTACTTCCGAACTCAAACATCCTTTCGCGCCCTAAACAAGACTGGGCATACTCGCCAACAGGTAGCGGAATATCCGTTTCTTTAGAACCTCCTGAACCAACAGGCATCAGTTCATAAACACACCCGGTTGAAAATGCTACTATTCTTGAATCAGTAAAATACTCGGCAACCAGTGCCGGAAGATATGAGTTCATTGCCCATGTTAATGAAAGGTTATCTTCTGAGCCAAATTTCATCCCGGCAAGGAAAATAACGTTTTTTACCTTTGGCAACGTTTTTATAAAATCGCCGTCAAGCAAGTCTCCTTTAATAATAATAAAACCTTCTTGTTCAAGTTGTACTTTCTGAGTTTCGTCACTAAAACGGGAAACACCATAAATTTTCTTTTCAACTCCTGCTTCCTTACATGCTCTTTTAATCATACGGGCTAACGATGGGCCTATTTTCCCGGCAATACCCAATAACATAAAGTCTCCATCAAGAGTTTTCATCATTTCTATTACCTCTTTCGATGGCTGCGAAAGCATTTCTTCTAACTGTGCTTCGTCTTTTATAAATTCCATATCTAATACTGAATAATTATATTCTTATAAATCTCAACAGCTTCATGAATATTGCTTACATAGCAGAACTCATTGGTTTTGTGTGCCTGTTTTGCTTCGCCAGGCCCCATAATTATTGTTGGAATACCTTTATAAAAAGTTTGCAATGCCGAACCATCTGTCATATATGGCAATGCTTTCCGTCTATCAGGACAAGAGCCGCTCATTCCACATAATTTATATACCAGTTTTTCAAAATCCGACTCGGTATAATTGTAAACACTGCTATTGTTTACAATGACCTTTAGGTCAATTTCATCGCCAAGCTCTTTCTTTAGCATATTTAAAGCCTCTGTATTATCGAGCTTTGATGTTGAGCGGATATCGATGGTAAAACCAGCTTTATCGGGAACCGAATTCAGGTTTTGCCCCCCTTCAACTACCCCCACATTTATTGTAGGGTATCCAAGCAGTTCGTCCTCTTCAACACCAAAGTCAAACTTTTCAATTTTGCTGATGGCCCTTGCTACTTTGTAAATTGCATTATCGCCAAGGTGTGGCATCGACGAATGTGCTGTTTTTCCGGTTGCCGATGCTTCGAGATACAATGACGATTTATGGGCAATTGCCGGGATATTCGATGTAGGTTCTCCAACTATAATTGCACTTGCATCACCCAGATAATCAACAGAGCTTACCAAATCGGCAGCACCTTCACACCCCAGCTCCTCGCTTGCGGTAAGGATGAGCCTAACCCCATGGGCATTATCATTTTCGTTAAAAGCCTCAATAGCCGCAGAAACAATTGCAGCAACACCGGCTTTCATATCAGTGGAACCTCGCCCGTACATTTTATCTCCTATAATTTCAGCCTTAAACGGGTCGGTACCCCAATCACTTTTTCCCACAGGAACGGTATCGAAATGACCTGTAAAAATAATTGGGGGCTGCCCTTCTTTTATACCTTTTTCAGCGATAAGGCTCAAACGTGATTTGTCTCCTTTAAAAGGATGATATTTAATACCAAACCCGTTTGCCAACAATATTTCGCCTACATATTTTGCAGCAATGCCCTCGTTGCCCGGAAGGCTTACAGTGTTGAAACTTATCAACTTACGGGTAAGCTCTATGACATCAACTTTATTCACTTTTTTCAGCTTTAAAAGTACCACGCGAGACCACTGACACTACAGATATTACAAACAAAGCAGCCATTAATACTACATCTAACCGCACGCCAAACATCTCTGTTGGCAGCACATTGGCTAACGAAAGCGTAAACAGTACCAAAGCAATAAATGATGAGATAATAATCTCAACACCGGGTTTCTTTTTCGAAAATACCCCGACCAGAACAATGGGGGCTATCATAGCTGTCCCGGCAAAGCTCATTCGTGCAAGTAAAACCAGTTCATCGCCAATTACTACCGATGTAAACAGTACAATCATGCCAAATACAAACAGGGCTATTTTAGTATTTCTGAAGTTTACCTTTTCAGGACCGGTAAGTAACGACCGGAATTCGGAACCCAAAGCAAAAACCTGGGCATTTGATGTGGAAAGTACTGCCGCAAAAAGCCCAACAATTGCAAGGGCTGCTATTATATTCGGCTGGTCGAATAACAGGGCATTCTCAACAAACTCCTGGGTAGTAGAGCCCGAATATACTACACTTCCGTACATACCGATTAAAGCTGTTGCTGCAAAAACAAAAAATGCAATAATACCAACACCGGTAGCCATTTTATAAGTTTCTTTCATATTTTTCATAATGGCAATCCGCGATGAGAATTGTGGTTGGGTAACAGGCAACAAAATAATAGCCAAAAAAGATGTAATTAAAAATTGCGGTGTAAACAACCCTTTTGGCCCCGGAGTTGACAGTAATGCCGGGTCGGTTTGTTTTACCTGTACGAACATCTCTTTTATGTTTCCGAAATGCTGTACCGAATTATATCCTATTATTACCAAAACGGTTAATAACAATATTGCCTGAATGGCATCGCTAAACACAATAGCTTTCAACCCGCCAATTTCGCTATAAATAAGCATTATACTAATAATTAGCAATGCCCATCCCCAAAGAGGAAATGCATTTGGAAATATGGCAATAAAAAACATTGATATTCCCCGAATCTGGATTGAGACATAGGGAATCAGGAATAAAAATGCTGCAATAAACACAACATAACCCGCCCATTTATTTCCAAAAATTTTTGACATCATACCGGCAGTTCCCCTGTAACCAATCTCCTTAACTTTTTTTCGCAAATGGTATCCAAACCAGAATATCATAAAAAACATAATCCCATCGGATACAGGAAGGAAAATCCATGCCCCTACTCCGTGTACCCTGAAAAAATCGGGTACTCCAATAAAAACAAAAGCACTAAACAGGGCTGCAGCATAAGTAAGCGTTCCCAACAATCCTCCTACACTGGAACCTGCCAGCATAAAATCGTTGACATTTTTACTGGTTTTTACTGCCCGGGTAGAAACAAGTACCAGCATTAAAACAAAAACAACACTAAGAATCCAAAACCAACTAATCATTCCCATCATCGTATTTTTTAGCGTGAGACCTTGCCCCAATAAAATTCAGGGTTACTAAAATAAAGTAAACTATTATCCCTGTCCATAAGGTATAGGGCAGGCCAAACAGTTCGGGCGAGGATTGCCCTTCGGGTATAATTAGCGGTGTAAATATTAAAACAGCAATAACAACTATTGCCAGCTGTACTACTATCCATATTTTGTCTTTTTTCATATGCTTTAATTAATTGGTATTATGTCATTTACCGGAGAAATAATCCCTGTCTTTCCCGAATGTATAATCTTTATCTAAAGAGACTCTCTTTTTCAAACGGATATCCTGAGATGAAGCCCCCAGGGAAATAGTAAATTCACCTTTTTCAGTAACAAAATCGTAATTTCTATTATACAATGCTAAATCAACCGGTTTTACAGTAAATTCAACCGATTTAGTTTCTCCTCGTTTAAGCTCAACTCTCTCAAATCCTTTAAGGTTAAGTTCGTAAGTAGTTACGCTCGATAGCTCATCTCTAACATAAAGCTGAACAATTTCAGTACCATCTCTCCAACCTGCGTTTTTGATATTAGCAGTTATCTCAAATATTTCTTCACCATTAACCTCTTTCTTAATAGCCTTCATATTTGAGTACTCAAAGTGAGTATAAGCTAAACCGTGTCCAAATGGATAAAGATCACCATTTACACGAGCATGCCCATCACCATCAGCACCCGGTTTACGAGGAAATGCCTGAATACTTTGCCCTATGTGTTTTGGGAATGTGATTGGTAGTTTTCCTGAAGGATAATTAATTCCAAATAAAGTTTCAGCAATAGCCTGACCTGCATATTCTCCTGCAATCCAAGCTTCAAGAATAGCATCAAGGTTTTTGTCGGCCCAGTTAAGTTGCACTGCTCTACCGCTTGATAATACCAATATAACATTAGGATTTACTGCGTGAACAGCCTCTAATAATTGTTGCTGACGACCGGGTAATTTCAACTCAACACGAGATTGCGACTCACCCTGAGATTTTAAATTATCACCCAATACCATTATAACTACCTCAGCATTTTTTGCTATTTCAATAGCTTCTTCAATTCCATCTTGTTCTGCAACAGTCATTGGAAATGTCATAATATCACTTTCCGGGAAATAAGGATCAGTAGCATCTACACCCTTAGCATAAGTTAGCTTAATATCTGCTTCTAAATCTTTAATTACTTTTTCTAATCCTTCTTTAACTGTAACAGGATCTTGTCCCCATCCCGAATACATTGTAGGATTCATATCATGCTTATTATCGGCCAAAGGACCAATTAAAGCAATACTTTTAAACTCATCTTTATGGAAAGGAAGTGTACGACGGTAGTTCTTCAGCAATACCATTGACTTACGTGCCGACTCTAAAGCAAGTGCTAAATGATCTTCGCTTTTAACAATTTTATCAGCGGCCATTTCGTCTTCAACCAAAGGCTTATCGAATAAGCCTAAACGGAATTTAACATCCAATACCTCAGCTACACGAACATCAAGCTCTGCTTCGCTTAACATACCTTTTTCAAGAGCTTCGTGCATTGCTACTGTAAATTGCTCAGGTACTGTAAAAGTAGTACGCATGTTTAATCCGGCTTTAAATGCATTTGCAATACCCTCAGCATAAGAACCTGCTGTTTTGTGCTTTTTATCTAAATACTCAAGAGCATCAGAATCAGATACAGTATATCCTTTAAACCCCCATTGATTGCGCAATACTTTGTTCATCCAGTAATCGCTGTCGATAATTGGTTCACCATCATAATCGGCATAAGTAATCATCAAGCCCATTAGACCACCTTCAACAACTGCTACTCTCCAGGGCTCTGCAATAAGGTTCCAAAAATCTCTCAATGGAATTTGTGGATCAACACGAGCGTTACCATCTCTTGCGCCAATTACAACACTGTATCCTAAAAAGTGCTTTGGAGTAGATGCTACGTTATGATCCTGAAGGCCATTTACCATTTGCAATCCCATTTGAGATACTAAGTAAGGATCTTCACCATAAGTTTGAGCTACACGCGCCCAATTTGGCAAACGAGCTACATCTAACATTGGAGCGTAGATATTATCATACCCTAAAGCACGAGCTTCTTTTGCATACATTGTTCCAATACGATATTCTAAATCTCTATCCCATGCCGATGCCCGACCTATAGGACCTGTTACCATAGTAGATTTTTCGTGTTTAACACCGTACATTGCCTCATTAGTAAAATCAACAGGAATACCCAAACGAGTTTCCTCTAAAAACCACTTTTGAACAAGGTTTGTAGTTTTTGCATGTTCAGAATATGGGAATGATGATTCGTTGAATATCCCGAACTTGTTTGAATAACCATTTACATGCTCATCAATATTCCCGATACCATCTTTCCAAACTTTCGTTTTCCACTCATCAGTTGGGCGCTCGTCTTGTAAAATACGACCGTAACCATAAAGAGTAGTAACCTGCATTACCTTTTCGTCAAGTGTCATTTGATTCAATAAGTTTTTAATACGGCTATCTACATCCTGCGTTTTGTCTTCGTAGATATCTTTCTTTCCGTTCTTGTTAAAGTCAATCCATCCATCTTTATATATGTCGCTACTACCCTGACCTAAAGATGTGATTGACGGCAATAAAAAAGCCACTGCTAATACTAATTTTGTAACCTTTATCATATCTCAAAACTTATATTGATTGTCTTATTTTTTAATTACTTAGTTTGTCCCTGGTTTTTTGAATCCAGTTCATAACCTTTGGATTTTTGTCCTTCAGAAATAATTATAACTTTAACAGTATCCTGGTACCCTGAAAACCACCCTTTACTCAATCTGCCATAGTATGAATGATAACCGGCTTTATCTATTTGTAATAACGTTGAAGAACCCCATTTTCTCTTGTCAGTATGGGTATATGGCGTTTCTCCTATCAGTTCGCCATCAATATAAACTTCAGCGTTATCGATGGCAATATTCTTTGTTTCTACAGTTGCCACATAACTATTCTCATCAAGATAAACTTCGTATTTTTCTATTCGATAGGATGTAATTACAGTTGTGCTGGCACACCCCGACATTAGGAAAGTGACGAATGCAATAACAAAAAACAATTTCGGGCTTTTCAATTTCATTCTTAGTTCTTATATCTTTAAAGTTTTATCCATTAATACTTACCATATTTTTTAGCAGCATTAATAAACGCTTCCACATTTTTAACCGAAGTGTCGCTTTGAAGAATATGGGCAGGTGCAATCAAATAACCGCCACCTTTACCAAGTATCTCAATTTTTTCTTTTACATCAGCTTCAATTTCTTCCGGAGTACCATTTGGAAGAAGAAATTGCTGGTCGATTGCTCCAAAAAAAGAAATTCTGTTACCAAACTTATCTTTCAGGTCCTGTGGCTCATGTCCGGGAACTCCGGGTTGGACTGGGTTAAATACTTCTATACCTACATCTACAAAATCACCAATCAAAGGTGCCACTGCCCCGTCGCTGTGCTGAATGATAATTATATCAGGATTCACTGCTTTTATTCCATCAATCAGTTCTTTCATTGCCGGTTTGTAGAATCTGCGGAAAGTATCTTCATCCATTAAAAGGCTGTCTTGCGAACCGTAATCATCACCAAACCATATAGCATCAACTCCACGTTTTGCAAGTTCTTTAGAAACCCCCAATGCAAACTCTTTTGATTTTCGAAGAAGAACAGGAATATACTCAGCCTCCATCATCATATCTATCATCAGCTTTTCCATTCCCACAAGCTGACGTAACATTGCATACAGGGTAACTTCAACATCGCCTATTACAAAATAGTCATCTCCAAACTCTGCAATATCTTCCTCTGCCTGTTTATACCGCGAAGGATCAGCAGGATTAGGAAATTGGTAAGCTTCTGCCTCTTCGGCAGTCTCAATAGTTTTCAGTGGTGCGTCAATAACATCCATATAGACCGGCCCCTGCCGCATTTTCATTCCAAATTCGTTTACAAAAGCTCCCTCTTCATCTTTTACGATTTTAAAATCAGAAGCGGCTTCACCACCAACAACAACAACATCGCTGCCCATGGCCGTACGTATTGAATTTGCTCCAATCCGAAAAGTTAAATCTTCGTAGTACGACCTGCTCAATTTGTAAGGCATATCGTATTTTTTACTGAACTTTTCAATTAACGGTTCCGATAAATCAAACTGAATTGGCACCCTGTCTGGTAATTCTTCTCTTTTTATTGCTTTTAATACTCTCTCTTTTGAATTCATTTTATTGACTTATAAAGTATGTTTATTTAATCTTCATTATTTTTCCGATAATTACAGATTCTGAACTTATCCTGTATAAATACAAACCGGGTGACAGTTCCCTGCCACCTGAATCTTTACCTGACCAACTAACGGTACCATTTCCGGGGACCACCTTTTCGTATAAAATCCGCCCGTTAATATCAAATATTTTCAAAACAGGTTGTTCGCCTGAATTCAGAGAATTAAATTCAAACCTTACCTGCCCAGCAAACGGATTTGGGTATATATTAACTTCCAGTTTCTTTAAACGTGTGTTTATTACTGAACTGATACTGCTTTCAATACGGTGTTTAATAATATGCCCTGGATCAGCTATTCCGCCCGGGTTTGAGAAAGTCATGGCATATAGAACCTCCGGTACATTCCGGTTAAGCGACATGCCTTTTATCCCGTAATATTCTGCAAAAATCCCACTTGTCTCGGAGGCATAATCAGTATTCTCAACTAAACTGAAATCCCGTTTCATTACCCATGGCTGGGTTTTGCTGTAATCCACAAGTTCATCAGTTTCAGTATTAATTGTATAAATATGACTACCCCTTAAAAAGTGGCTCGGATAATAATCATCGGTTGCAAAATACATTTTACCATCCGAGTTCTCCATAATAAATGTATGTACCTTGTGCTGGCTTTCCCCCTGCATCCAGTTATCAACATTTTCAGAAACTGACTTTAGGTCGCCAAGAAGTTTCATTTCATCATTGTCAGGTTCATATTTATAAATGGCTACATTTCCATGTTCGCCTGTTCCGGTTGATGACTGGTAATGATTACTTGCTGCAATATAAATATCCCCGTTCGATGAAGCTCCTATCCCCGACCAGCAGGAATTATTTCTAAAACCGGGAAATAATGGAGTACCTCCTAAACTGCCATTTTCTGTAAAATATATTTCTTCGGCAGAGTAATTATCTCCGTCAACATGAACTTTCAGAACTGCAAGGGTATTATCGTTTGGGTCATTTTGATTTGAATTGTATTTCCAAACCGGTAAATAGAGGTTGTTGTAATTATCCCAAACGTTAATTCCGCCAAAACACAAATCTTTATTGGGAAGAATTGAACCTAACTCCAATATCTTTCTGCAGAATTTTGTTGCAATATCAACTTTGTAAAGAGCTTTTCTGCTAACACTTGCGTTATTCGAAATATAGTAAAGGTATTTTCCATCTTTGCTGAGAGTCAGGTTAAAAATCATCCAATAAGCCTCACCACAAATTTGTGTAACATGTTCGAGTGTGTCTTTTGAACAAACTAACCTGAAAATATCAGCATAACCCGAACCGCTTCCTGCAGTGGTCATACAATAAACAGTATCGCCGGTAACAGTTGGTGCAATTGCCCCAAATCCTTCGTTGCGTACCCGTCCTGAACTGCTGCGGTCGTCAATAAAATTGTCGCTTATTTTTATTACAGTGTCGTTTGCCAGGTCATATTTCATCAAGTCGAGATAATGATTTTCTATGTTTACGTAATAAAGGTCCCCGTCATTATCGGTGTACATCACATAGCTTACACGAGATGATTCACCAATCTTTTTCATTGATTCCTGGCCTTGTCCGAAAGTTGCAGGAACCGTTACTGTAATCAGTAATATTAGTACAAGTTGCTTTATATAAACGAAATATGATTCTTTCTCAGAACTCATGCTTATTTATTTTGTATTAAAAGGTGAAGCCGGCAACCCTGCTTTGTTAAATAAATTTGGCTGTGCAGTATGTTCCCATCCCATTCGCACGTACTTTGGGTATTTAATTTCCTTGCTGTAAACAATTACTGTTTCTCCTTTAATTTTTGCCATGGCATCATCCCACCTGGAAAAAGTCTTTTTAAAATTTGCGTAATTTATGTCAAGGCTATCTGTCTCATTCCAAAAGTCTTCCATTTCATGTAGTTTCTTTCTGCTAACCCATGCCTGAGCTTTAGTTCCTCCCCAACTGGAATGAATTATTCCAATGGGAATATTTAATTCCTCATTTAATTTTTTTGCAAAAAAGTATGCTACCGAACTAAAACCGGCAACACTTTCGGGGTTGCTTTCTAACCAGGCACCTGTACAATTATCTAACGGTTTTGGTGAAGTATTTTGCCTGACCTGGAAAAGCCTGATATTTGGGTTTAACGAGTTTTCCATGGTCTCTTCAGATTCAGCAACATGCTGGCTGCCCCACCCTTTTAACGGCATTTGCATATTTGATTGGCCGGATGCTAACCATACTTCGCCAAATAAGATATTCGAAATAATTATTATCTCATCCTGACTTACAATTTGTATTGAAAACTTTTTACTACCGGCACCTCTTGTTTGTAGTTTTGTGTTCCATTTCCCTTTCTCATCTGCTTTTATCGTAATTGAATTATCTAACCAACTGGCATTTACAATTACTTTTTCGTTTGGAGATGTCCACCCCCAAATTGGCACATTGATTTTTTGCTGAAGCACCATATTATCTGCAATAACTGCCGGCAAACCTAACGGAGTATAAACCTGACTATAGCCATAATTCAAACTTAACAGGAGAAAAATGATTGATAGTACACGCTTCATTTTAAAATGCTTAATTATTTTTTGTGAAATATTTTTAATGAGCTAATCCATAATCCGATAATGGTTAAAGCCCCGTTTACCAGTAAAATTTCAAACCCGAACTTAAAGCCAAACATTCGTTCTGAGAAAAAGTATAAAAGCACGGAAATAACAGGAGAAAGCACTGCTATATATGGTACTATAGCATCAATTGCTTTTCTTTTAGAAAACATTCCGAATGCAAATAATCCCAGAAGAGGGCCGTAAGTATAACCGGCAACCTTTATGAAAGAGTTAATCAGGCTATCATTATTCATGGAATGAAATACAACAATTACCAGGAAAATGAGCATTGCAAATCCAAGGTGGATTAAAGTTCTCCTTTTTGTTGAGATGGTTTTCCCGTTTTTGCCCATACCCATCAGGTCGATACAAAAAGAGGTGGTTAAACCAGCGAGTGCTGAGTCGGCGCTTGAGTATGCCGCTGCTGCTATCCCAATTAAAAATACAGCTCCTGTAAAAGGTCCCAAATATTTTAAGGCTAATAAAGGATAAAGTTCATCTGTTTGTTGTGGCGTTTCAATTCCATGGTGTGAAGCATAAATGTAGAGCAATAAACCCAGAGCAAGGAATATTACATTGACGACAAGCAACGAACTGCCAAACCAAAACATATTTTTCTTAGCATCTTTAATTGTCGGACAAGTTAAATGCTTCTGCATAATACTCTGGTCGAGGCCGTTTGTTATTATTGTGAGAAACATTCCTGTAAAAAACAATTTAAAAAAGTTTCGTTCGCTGGCCCAATCCCAGTCGAAAATTTTTGATTTTGGGTCTTGCTGCATTTTTGTAAACAACTCTCCAAAAGAAAAATCCAACTGGTTTGATATTACAATAATTGTAGATACAGCTGCGATAATTAAAAATGCTGTTTGCAAAGTATCGGTAATAACAATTGTTTTTATTCCGGCCCGGTAGGTATAAAGCCAAATTAGCATCAGGGTAACAAATACCGATACTTCAAAAGGTATCCCAAAAGCGTCGAAAAAAGCCAGTTGCAAAACCGTTGTCATTAAAAACAGTTTAAAAGCGGCTGTCATTGTTTGTGATATCAGAAAGAATATTGCTCCGGTTTTATGAGATAACTTTCCAAACCGCTGATTGAGATAAGAATATATGGAAACCAGTTTCAGCTTATAATATAAAGGCAATAGGACAAAGGCAATTACAAACACACCCGTAGTATATCCCATAACCATTTGAAAATAGGTAAACTGGGAGTTGCCTACTTCTCCCGGCACTGAAATGAAAGTTAATCCTGATAGTGCAACGCCTATCATTCCAAAAGCAACAAGAATCCAATTAGAGCCTTTATCAGCGGTAAAGAAAGTCTCTTTACCTGCATTTCGTGAAGTTATAAAGGAGATTAGCCAAAGCAGGCCAAAGTAACTTAATACAATAATTATAGCGAGAGTAGGTGCCATATATTTAAAATTAGTAGAAAGACGGAAGACACCCCTCTGTCCTGCTGACATCTCCCCTAAAGGGGAGAAAGGAAGGCATAAGTTGTGTAGCAGCCGTCAAATTTATTTTTATTAATCTTCTTTTGATACTATTACAGCTTCAATATTTAGGAAATCGGCAATCTTCTTAATTGTGTCTGCATGATGTCCAATCCCAAGTGCATAGTGGTGGGTTGGGCCTTCGGCGAACCAACGTTTCAGGAATGTCTTAATATCCGGTTTAAAGAAACCTCTGGTATTAGTATTACCTGTTGCAGGTACCTTCCCTTCAACAGATTGGCCTTCGGTAATTACAAATTTAAAACTTCCATCAGCTTTTGTGGTAATACCAAGCATTGTAATTGGGCCTTCCTTAATTTTAAACTCAACACTTGCCCCGCTCCCCGGCTTTCCGTGGTATTTTATTAAACTTCTAATTACAGGTTTACCATTAGCAATATTTATGTGGTGGGGGCCATCGTGCCCTACAATCACAAACCCAAGGTTAAAATCAACAGGATGAAATTCGGCAAAACTACCTCCAATTTCAAGCCTGTCCATAATCATCATTGCAATATTTGTTTTAAGGTCAGCCTCTCCGCACATTGGGAAACCACCGGCAGTAAGCAACGAGTTACCAACAATAAGGTTAGTTACCAAACGACGCATTTCGGTACCATCTCTTCCTTCGTAATAATATGCTAAACCATCCAGATTCTTTTCTGCTATAAATTTTTCTAATGCAACTGCCGACCTGGCAGCTTCGTATAAATCTTCATCAGTAAGCTTTCGGGTTACCGGGTCAACTTTTGGTTCCGGAGTGTCAAAAAATTCAAGGATACGTTTTGAATATGCTTCTACTTCTTCATCAGTTACCTCTTTGTAGTGTGCCATAATATCGTCGGACTCGGTTTGAACAACGTGGCAACCAAATGCCGCAGTCATTGCTGTATGGTCAACGTGCATATCGTACATTGACTCAAGCGGATGCCCGAAATAGCCTATCCTGGCTTTTTTAAGATCGTGGAGAACCTTGGCAATCTGGCAATACTCAGCAATTTCAGCATCTGCTTCAGCATCGCCTTGTAACACACCTATAATTGAATGTGGAATTTTTTTCCCGAGACGTTGTGCTACTGAAGCAAATTCAGGAATAGCACAAATATCATCGTTGTACAACTGTAAGAAGGTTGTAGCATTATCGTAATCAAGTGCCTTATCAGGTTGAAGGGCAACCATAACCATTGGTACATCAATCTCTTTAAAAACTACTGCAATTGCGCTTGATGTTGCATAGGTTACCATATCGATAAACAACATATCAATATCTGCTGCCTTAATGTCCTTTACAATTCTGTACGCGCTTTCGGCATCGTCTCCAATCCCGAAATCTATTACTTCTACACCATTTGTTTTTACTTTATCTCCAAGAATGACCATTTTCTCTTCCATCTTCTCAAGAAGTCCGGGAAATTGCGGCCAGTAATTATAGTGTCCTACTCCATATATTCCAATACGGGCAGTAAGCGGTTTAATTCTTTCTACCATTACTTTTTGCTCAGAATTATTCATTTTATCCTAATTTTTTTAAAGTACCTTAATTTCTGATACGGCTTGCTGCCGGTTCATCTATGTACAAAATCGTATTTTCGTGATTTCTCAGAATAGAAGCCGGACAATTCGTGCTTATTTCACCATACAGCATATTTTTTACTGCTTCGGCTTTTCTTTCATCAGGCACAAAACAACTGATTACTTTGCAACTCATGATAGCCGGTACTGTCATAGACAATGCATGAGTGGGTACCGAATCGAATGTTTCGAACCATCCTTCGCCATACTGCTGATTGCGGCAAGCATCGTCCAACTCAACTACTTTTACCAGTTTAGGGTCGTTAAAATCGGCAACCGGCGGGTCGTTAAAAGCAATGTGACCATTCTCGCCAATACCAATACAGCCAATATCAATCGGATGATTTTTTAATAACTCTTCGTATCGTTTAAGCTCCTCTTCAATATCTTCTGCATCGCCACCAAGAAAGTACGATTGTTTAGGTTTTACCTCGTTAAGAATCCTCTCTTTTAGATATCTCCTGAAACTTGCAGGATGTGTCTCCGGCATATTCAGATATTCATCGAGGTGGAAAGTAGTGATTTTGTTCCACTCGATTTCTATCTTTTTTAGTGCATCATAGAATGCAAACTGAGATGCCCCTGTTGCTATAAGAAGATTTGCACTTCCTTTTTCTTTAATCGCTTCAGCAAGTTTACCGGCAACTCTTTGGGCAGCGCTCTCCCCCATTTCATTAGCAGAAGCATATACTTCTACAATCAGATTATCCTTTGTGAATGATTTTAGTTCCATATTTTATTTACACATTTATTATCCCAATTATTCCAAGTATTGCCATGTAAATTGCAAAAAGCACGATGATGCCAAATATGATATTTTTAGTAATACTTGCAGAATGTTTACCTAAATCTTTTTTACGGTTAATTAAAACCCACATAAGAACAAGAATAAGAGGAGTGCCTATTATTGCAAGTGCCTGTGAGGCAATCATTACAATTACCGGTCTGCCTCCAAAAACGGGAACAAATAATCCCAGCAAAGCATAAAATGTAACAATCAAACGGTTCTGTGTTGTGGAAAGGTCTAACGATTTGTTGCGATAATCGGCCAGCAAAAGCGGCACCAACATGTAGTGAGGGAAAAGCGACGATATACCCGCTGCAACAATCCCCCCGACAAATATTGAAACAGCAAATCTGCCCGCCAATGGTTCAAGTAGTTTTACCATATCAATAGCGTTTTCTACCCGTAACCCTTTTGGATGTAATGTACCGGCAGCTGCCGCTATAATTGCAGCACTTAAAATAAACATCAAACCTGCTGAAACCATTGCATCACGCTTTTCGAGTTTAAGATGTGAAATATTCCATTTTTTTTCTTTTACGGTTATTGAACGTACCACATAAAGAACTCCCCCCATCGTTGTTCCAATCATTCCGGCAATAATTAACCCGGCATTGGCTTCTTTTGGAATATTGGGTATTAGTCCTTTTATTACTTCAACTGGATCGGTAATAACCATAAAAGAGGTGAGGACAAAACTTAGCCCCATCAAAGTAACAAACACCACCAATATTTTTTCGATAATGGAATATTTGCCGTTAAACAACAGCAACATCATAAAACCTGCTAATAAAGCAGCAATAATTATAGTATTAAACCCATCACCAGAGGCGGTTAAAGGTTTTGACCATTCATTTATTACCTCAGTAATAATTGCCATTACTCCCACACTTCCAACTATTTCTGAAATAATAAGTATCCATAGTACCGCCTTCGCCCATCCTGCTCCAATATTTTCTTTAAAACTTTGTAGTGCCGATTTGCCGGTAACAAGTGTATATTGCCCGAAAGTTATGATAAGTATATAAGTAAAAATACAGGAAACCAATACTGCCCAACTAAGGCTCATTCCATAATTTGCCCCGGCGGATGCCATTGAAGTTACACTGCCGGTACCGATATTATAACCTACCAGAAAAAGCCCCGGGCCTACTGCAGCTAAAAACAGGCCAATCTTTTTGAATATTTTCATTAGTTCTTAAAAAAAAGGGGCTGCCAAAATCATTTCAACAGCCCCTTTGAAATATTAGACTAAATAATTAAATCCCAGATTATTGTTTTATAAACATTTTAGAACCTCTACCTTCTTTTGTAGCAACATTTAGAATGTACATACCCTGAGGTAGTTCTGAAACATTAAGGGTAGTCCTGTTAATATCAGTCACTTGTTTTACCATAAGTTTTACACCCGCCAGATTGAATACCTCAACAAACTGTATTTCTTCGTCGAAAGAGATATTCAGTTTATCCTGCACCGGGTTTGGATATATGTTGAATTCAGGTGAGTAAACAGCCCTAACCGAAACCGGTGGATTATCTAACGGCCAGTCAGCTCCTCCAAACTCGAATGTAACATCCATGGCATTACCACCAATACCTCTACCTCCAAAACATACAATATTACTCGAACCATTAACACTGGTTTCGCACATGGTTACTATAAAATTGCCCGTTGGAGGTGTTGTCTCTGGAGTTTCCTCTATCCAGGTATTCGCTTCGAGGTTATAAATCCATGTCTTAGACTCTCTTGCGAATTCCGCATTATAACCACCATAGAGTAATACATTTTCATCACCGAGATAAGCCATACCGTGACCGTCAACTCCAGGAGTGTTTGTTGTTGTCATTTCAGTCCAGGTGTTGTCGCTAAGATCGTAAACCCATGTTTCACTTTGCTTACCATACAATAACACTTTATCATCGCCCGCGTAAGCCATAGCGGCAATCATTGCTGAAGGCTGACCGGCAGCACCGAGGGCAAAAAGTTCAGTCCAGGTATCGTCTGACACATCATAAACCCAGGTGTCATTCATATCACCAGCAGCATCATTACCAGCAAACATCAATATTTTGTCATCGCCAATATAAGCCATTGCAGGTTCCATTCTTTCATATAAAGCAGCAGGTGCGGAAGCTGACTGTGTCCAGGCATTATCACTTAAGTCATAAATCCAGGTATCACCTAAAAAGCCAGATGCTGCTGCATCACTTTGTCCGCCAAACACTATTGCTTTATCATCGCCGGCATATGCCATACCATGTCTTCCCCTTAACGGAGGCACATCTCCTGTTGGAGCCATATCTGTCCAGGCATCGGTTTCTGTATCATAAACCCATGTATTATCGTCAACATTGCCACTGTATCTTTCGGTATTACCACCAAAAATGAGTGCTTTACCATTACCCAGAGGGGCCATTTCTCCATATCCGCGACCTGCTGGCTGTACCGTTGTGGTGATTTGCTTCCAGTCATCGTGATCTTCTACAACCGAATCTCCAATATTAATGTTTGAAACTTCAATATCACCGGGTTTTCCACCCCATGAACCACCAACTGCAATTTGTGTTGCCAGGTTTTTCAACTCAGTTACACCTTGCTTTCTAAAATCGTGATCGGTTATTAAAACCCTGTCAACCAAATCACCGCCTGAAACAGTAGCGCTGTAAGTCCCAGCTTCAACATCTACATCAAGGGTAACCGCGTAGGTTGTACCACGTATATATGCAGGTTTATCCTGTGTAGGCCAACCTGAAGTTCCGCCTTTTCCTACTCCTATTAATCCGCCTTTTTCAAAAATAACATAGGCTGAATAGTTAGAATATCCTCCTATTGCACTAACATCCTGAGTTAATCCAATTGCACAGTCGGCACTATCTCCAACGGGTGTAACATCAAATGTTGCAGAAAAGGCACCTGTTTGAGCGTCAAAAGCTTCATTATTACAAACATTTAAAGCCCAGCTACTATTTCCGTCACTTGGATAGGGATCTTCAACAAACGGATCGTCCATAAAAGACACCCCAATAGTACTTCCTGGTATTCCACCCCAGGTCTCCAACTGTCCGGCGGTCATTGATAAATAATTTAGTGATTCACTGACAGCAGGTGTACTGCCTTTGTGTCTAAATTTGTAATCGGTAGCTATAACAGTTGCTGTACCGCCATCAGGGGTTACTGTAGCCGAGTAGGTCTGTGTTTTTACATTACCGGTTATCTCAATTTTATAAGCAATCCCGGCTGTATAGGCTAATGTATTTTCAGCTGTAAATGAGACACTGTCTCTTGCTTCAATCTCGCCTGAGGTATTAAAATGAATATAAGGACCGTAATTCCAGGTCTCAGCGGCAATAAATTCAACTTCACTTAATCCTACAGCTCCATCCATACTATCGTGGCTTGGTGTTGCAACAAAGGTTACACTGAACTCATCTGTCATTTTAGCGGTTTGCTTGCTTGCAAAAGCAGAATCTTGCACAATTCCCTGTGTTATTGAAAAGTTATTAACTTCAATATCACCGGGTTTTCCACCCCATGCACCACCAACTGCAATTTGTGTTGCCAGGTTTTTCAACTCAGTTACACCTTGCTTTCTAAAATCATGATCGGTTATTAAAACCCTGTCAACCAAATCACCGCCTGAAACAGTAGCGCTGTAAGTCCCAGCTTCAACATCTACATCAAGGGTAACCGCGTAGGTTGTACCACGTATATATGCAGGTTTATCCTGTGTAGGCCAACCTGAAGTTCCGCCTTTTCCTACTCCTATTAATCCGCCTTTTTCAAAAATAACATAGGCTGAATAGTTAGAATATCCTCCTATTGCACTAACATCCTGAGTTAATCCAATTGCACAGTCGGCACTATCTCCAACGGGTGTAACATCAAATGTTGCAGAAAAGGCACCTGTTTGAGCGTCAAAAGCTTCATTATTACAAACATTTAAAGCCCAGCTACTATTTCCGTCACTTGGATAGGGATCTTCAACAAACGGATCGTCCATAAAAGACACCCCAATAGTACTTCCTGGTATTCCACCCCAGGTCTCCAACTGTCCGGCGGTCATTGATAAATAATTTAGTGATTCACTGACAGCAGGTGTACTGCCTTTGTGTCTAAATTTGTAATCGGTAGCTATAACAGTTGCTGTACCGCCATCAGGGGTTACTGTAGCCGAGTAGGTCTGTGTTTTTACATTACCGGTTATCTCAATTTTATAAGCAATCCCGGCTGTATAGGCTAATGTATTTTCAGCTGTAAATGAGACACTGTCTCTTGCTTCAATCTCGCCTGAGGTATTAAAATGAATATAAGGACCGTAATTCCAGGTCTCAGCGGCAATAAATTCAACTTCACTTAATCCTACAGCTCCATCCATACTATCGTGGCTTGGTGTTGCAACAAAGGTTACACTGAACTCATCTGTCATTTTAGCGGTTTGCTTGCTTGCAAAACTTTGTGCAAATACATAACTCTGTGCAACTAATATTGCAACAAGAATTAAAAAACTTTTTGTAAAGATTTTTTTCATAAGTCAATAATTTTAATAGTTTAAATTGTTATTGTTTGATAAATAATTTAGTTCCACTACCACCTTGCGAATAAATCTTCACTAAATAAACACCATCAGGGAATGATGAAATGTTAATTTCAGTGGTTCGAACGTTTGTATTCATTTGGGCAGTTATCTTTTTCCCAACTATATTATATACTTCTATCATTTGTATCTCTTTATCAAAAGAGATATGTAATACGTCCTCAGCAGGATTTGGATAGAGTTTAAATTCAGGAGTAATATTATAACTAACACCTGTTGTAGTACAATCTATAACATCAGGTTCAACATATTGTGCCCTTAAAGCCGGATCCCAATTCAGGTTACCAACAGGTAATCCATCATGTCCGGCAGTTAATAATGCAGCATTGGTGATTTCTATATTTCCTTCTGGCAATGGCCATTGTATGCCAGTACACATGTCATCGCCAAGATATTGTTCATAATTTCTGTGGCCTGATGCAGTTCCCCAACCCTGTGCCGTAGAAGTTGCCCTCATTTCCGTACACCATTGTGCAACAGCTCCAACTACCCAGCTATCAACATCTGTATCTGCAAACAAGGGATCAACTCCACCTATATTATCACTTTCATTTAAACATGGCCACCCTGAACCATCGTCAAACATGTTTTTTGTTCTCTGGTTCATCCATAAAGGAGCGGTAACCGGATCGACAGAACCATCTTTTGGTGATATATAATTAGCATGTGCAGTATAATAGTCTTTTAACGCCTGTGGCGTATACCATGCATTATTGGTAACGTTTATTACCCTTTCAGATTCTGATTTCCCCCACATTGAAGCAATTCGCCCCAGCGCATCTAAAGATATATGGGCTAAAGAGTCGCCATCAGCTTCGAACCACGAGCCACTTTTTCTGGCAAGCTCTGTATCGCCATAAGCGGCATACCCATAAAACAGATTACTACGGATATTGGCATTTACTAAATACCTTAAATGCATTGCATCAATTGTAGAAGTCATAAATGTATTATGCTCGATAACCACAAAGTCTGCAACATGACCTTCATGAAGCAACATGTATGAGTTGTTATTAAAATATGTATTATTGGTAAAAACCAATGTGTCAATGTGATTCGCATTTCCAAATGACCCCTGGTTACCTATCCACGGATGACTTGGCCATTCGCCATTTCTCCAAACATTATCTCTTAAAAAAATTGAGTTATCATTTCCAATAAATTCTATTGATCCTCCGGTAAATGCATTAAAAACACAACCTTCAATTTCAACACGTGTATTATTTCCATCAAAAGATAAACCTTTAAGCCAATCCGAATTAAATGCACGATCCAGATTTACCCTTTGAAAAAAGATATTTTTAAAAACATGAGTTTGATTATCTCCGATCAGTTTAAAATGATAGGCTAAAACACCACCTGTTGATGTATATTCAGGGACAATCATCGGGATCCTACCAGTCCCTTTCTCAGCAATAATGTATAATGGGAAGTCAATATTCATCCCATAATCTAAAACATAAATACCTGGATTTGCTTCATCTTTGTACCTTTGAAGCCTGTAAATCCTATTTAGATTTCGCTCACCGGTTGCACTGGTATCTTTATTAATATAATGTGCCAGAGCAATCTTATATTCATTGTCGACAATATAGCCAGGTGGCACATCCAGAGTGTCTACTGAGAAAGGATCCCAGCCTTCGGGGATCTGAGCAAATAAACTCAAACTACCCATTAATAAAAGAATAAGAAGTAAACTTTTTTTCATAGTCCTATTTTTTTAGTTATTACTATATTTATTGTTTATGTAATTTCACTCTTAGGCCTAAATCAACTGTCATACCATACCGTTGTATTTTAGAGTCCCATGCGCTACCCTCTACTAAATCGCGGTCTTCAGCACTGGTAATATTATTCAGGTTACAGAAAAGCATTATATTATGCCAGGGCAATTTTTGTTTTAGTGATATATCCCAACGTAAATAATCATCGGCATAAGTTGATAGCTCAGGAAAATAGTTTGCCTGTTTAAAAATGCTGGATTGATAAAGCATAGAAACACGAGCAGAAAAACCTTTATAGTCGTAACCAACCTGAACATTAACTATATCGTCGGGTTGATCGATTAACTGGCTCACATAATATGTATTTATATTCTCCCAATCAGGAGGTAGCCATGGTATTGTCTGATTATTATTTTTTATTTCGCTATATGGATACTTAGCCTCGGAGAAAATATGAGTATAATTTGCATTTAACACAAGCCCTTTAAGAACTCCCGGCAAATACCAGAAAGTTGTTTGCCAATCTAACTCCACTCCATAAATTTTAGCCTGATTTGGATTATTGGCAGCTGTATATATATATGTACTATTAATATAACTCTCAGGTAAATCATTAATATAGGTTGAGTCAACTATCATTCTTCTTCCAAGGTTAAAGATCATATTATCGATTTTTTTTATAAATCCCCCCATAGTCAGCAAACCAATGTGGTCGTTATGAAACGACAGATATAGATCGAAGTTACGTGAGTATTCAGGTTTAAGCTTGTAATTATTCCAACGAACGACATTACCACGTGTATCGGAAATTGGTACAATTTGGCTATAACCAGGCCTTGCCAAAGAATGGGTATAGGCAACCCTGATATTAAACCAGTCTGTTGGATCTATCTTTAAATGTATCATTGGAAGCAGGAAATTATTATTGCGGGTCATTGTAGTATCCAGCTTATTGTTTGCCAGTGGTTTATAATCAGTCCATTCTCTGTCGGATGTTGCAAACCACCCCCTGTTAGCAGTATATACCGTTTTATTATTTTCATATCTCACCCCGGGAATAAATTTTACATGCTTCCCAATATTAATCTCCGACATTAAATAGGCTGCATAGAAATATTCATTTCCTGAATAATCATTATTATTAGAACTTCTGTTATAGAAAGTATAATTTGCAAATTCTAACTCTTTTGCTTTTACAGCATCATAACTACTTTCGAGCAGGTCGAGGTCTGGAACGGGCTCCATGGTATATTTACCACCCAAAAAGTCTTTATGATCAAAATCCCTGTCCATAAACAGGGCATATGGTAATTTATCAGTGTAAAATTCGTTGGGGTCTATATCATAAAACTCAACCAATTTATCCCACATCCAGGGATTTGCATCGAGTATTGTATTATTTGCGTCCCTTCCAAGATTTAAGTTACTTCCATATACCGTACGGTTGTTCATACGATCTTTATACCTATATTTTCCACCTGCCTTAATGTTACCACTAATTTGCTTCGAAATAGAAAAATCGTATTTCAGGTCGATGGTACTTTCCAATTGTCTTTCCTGTGTAACAGAATAATTTTCACGTACTTCATCAAACCAGGTTAAAGTACCCGGGGTATCAACTGTTTTATACTTAACAAGTTCGTGAGGAGGAAGCTCCCCATATCTTACATCTTCTGGAAGGGACATACCATCCCTTTGAGAAAAACTGTAAATATTATTTTTAGGTGAACTACTTTCTGAATAAGAATGTGATATTTTTGCATTAACCAACAGACTGTTAAACCGTTGCTCATAATCCATAATGTTACTATAAGTTTGAAGCTTCCATTCTTCGCGGCTTCCAGTGTAACCTATTTTATAAGGTGCTGCTACTGTATAACTTTCCCTATACCTGTCTATATCGGTACCACTCTGACTGTAGAAGTTTTTTAAATGTATTACGCCATCGGGAATCTTATAATCTAAAACCAATGTAGAGCCATATCGCGATTTTTTTCTTATAACATCACTAATTGCAAAACTACTCGTATAAACCGTATTGTTTTCACCAACTATTGGGTCTATAGGTCCTGCAGTATTATTATAAGAAGCACTTAAATCGTTTGAACTCCGGTTTCTCTTCTCAATATTTCCTTGAAAATATACCCCCAGCTTATCATCAAAAAAACGGTTACTCACATTTCCGGTTACCATGTAATCAGAAAACGTTTTTTTTAGATCGTTATAACCACTCTGGGCAACAATGTCTGACCTCCAACCGGGATCGGCATCCCTGAGTTTAAAATTCACCATTCCACCAATAAAATCTGCATCGAGGTTGGCAGTAGCTGCTTTAATCACTTCAATTCCATCAAGAGAATATGGGGAAATCATACTAATGTCTGAACTCCTGTCTCCACCTGAAGCTGCCATTGAGACACCCTCGACTGTAATTTTTGAGTATTTAGGAGATAAACCACGTACTACAACTTTATTACCTTCACCACCAACACGTTTAATAGAAACACCCGACATCCTTCCAATTGTTTCAGCAGCATTGGCATCAGGAAGTTCCTGGATACGTTCTGCTGACACTACATTCCTGATATCCTGAGAATTTAACTGGTTATTAATGGCACTAATTTGTCCACGTGCCTGTGCCGTTACCTGAATAGCACCGAGTTCAATTCCACTATAAGCAATATCTATATTAATAACTGTTTTTTCGCCGGCGGCAACAGAAATATCAATAACCTTATCAGTATAACCGATATAAGTAACTTTTAGTTTATGATCTCCTGAAGGGACATTATTTAATATAAACTCCCCATCGATGTTAGTTGCTGCACCATTACTTGTACCCTCAATGAATACATTGGCACCTATCAAGGTTTCGCCGCTTTGTGTATCTTTTACAACACCGGCCACAGATCCATTCTTCTGAGCCAATAGAATTCCGGTACCTGCAACTAATAAAATATTTAGTAACAATATTTTTCTCAGAACTTGAAAAATAAGGTGCATAAGTTTGTTGTTTTTATTTCTTAAATCAGTCATTTCCGTAGTTTACAAATTAATGATTTTTCTTAACGCGTTAAGCTTAGTGTGTAAAATTAATTTTTATTTTTGATATTCTCAAAAAAATCTTCGTTTTTTTGTGTGATTGATGCTGTTGATTTTTACAATGATATTCTTTTCAAAGGGAGATAACTCTGTATAATACGGCTAATAAAGTTTTCAGATATATGTCACATCTTTTACCTGGAAGGTATTTATATTGATTCTAAAATAAAATATTATTTACGGTTTCTTTCCTGAACTTTTTCAACCTCTTGCAACTCTTCTTTTTTACCCTTAAATTTAAATTCTTCTAAAATCTCAGATACTTTTATTTCTGCCGACAGACTTTCAATTATTGAGACCTCTTCATTGTGTAGATTAGTGATTCTTACATCTTGCCCATATTTTTTAATTATGTCATTAAAGTGAGTAAAATGAGGCCATGATGAAACAACTGCCTTTTCCATATTTATCGATGCACAAACCCAGTTTTGTTGCCAAATACCTGTTGTTGCAATATCGTCGCCGGTAATATCAATTACCCTTGCCGGACCTTTACGTGTGCTACTGACAACATAATAATTAAACAACCGGGCAAAGGAGTTTAGCTTTTCACCACCTGAAAATGCTGATGCCCAAAAAACAATTTCAGCCCCGGCTTTTTGCAGTTTATCCCAACCGGCTATCCATTCGTTATCGTAACATATTTGCATTCCAATCCTTCCAAAATCAGTATCGAAAACCGGGGGCTCAATTGGCCCGGGCTTAATTCCCCGTTCCATTTCCGGTGCTGTGGGAAACATTTTTCTATATTCGCCAACCGGCTCCCCTTTTCTGTCAATTAATACTGCTGAATTATAATATTTCCCCTCATCTTCTGTATAAGTTGCACATATTACATAACAGTTGTGCTTTTTTGCAAACTGAGCAAATGGGTCAGTAACAGGGCCAATGGGTTTTTCGGCAGACTCGGAAAGCGGGGGGCGTTTTGGTAAATACGCATACGGAAAAACCTCAGGCAAACAAATAATATCAGGGTTCATTGGGACAATCTCTTCCATAATTTTTAATATTTTGGAAATCATCTCCTCCGGGTTTTTTGCTTTTACATTTTGCTGAGAAACAGTTGCAATCCAAACTTTGCGTGGTAGTTTCTCTGATTTGCTTACTTCCTTTTCACTAGGTTGTACTTTTGATGTGGCACCTAATGTGGCAACTGCCCCGGTACCAAGTGCAGTTTTTTTGATGAAGTCTCTTCGTGATTTATTATTATTTTTCATATAACTAAATATTTTCATTAATATAATTTACAATTGTATTGCAACCATTTTAACTAATCGAAACACTTTCGAGGCTCTGCAGCGACTTCAAATACAATAGCTTGTGTTTCTTCTACAATCCATGACTTCATTAAGTCCGTAAAGATCATCATTGGTGTGAATCTATTAAAATTGTTTCTAAAGTTGCTTTTAACACTTTTGTTAAAGTATTAAAATCTATTGTTTGCACCCTGTACTTCGGCAAATCGTTAAAACTTCGAAAGCTGTGCAACTCTGATGATAAACTGTAACTTTCCTGTGCATTTACTGACGAAAACAGGAATAAAAAAGTTATTAGGATTAAGACTTGTTTTAGATTTTTATTCATCGGTCTAAAATTTTACTACGAACCGGACTTGTTTGCTAACAAACATAAATATTTTAAAGCTGTATAAAATCATCTCAAATTAGCATAACATATTGACTCTCAATACTCAATAAATCATTTTTTAGAGTAAAAGTTAACCTCTTTCATCGCCATACTTTTTCCATTAATTGTAACCACAGCAACAATATCCTGATTAGATGAAATTCTCTTCACTGTCCAACTGATATTTTTTGTTTCTCCTTTTTCCAATTGTACTTTTTCTACCGATTGTTTAACTTCTAAATTCCAGGTGCGCAGTTCAAATTCTGCATCACCCTCACCTTCGGCTGAAACGGTAACTTTGTACTTTCCTTTTCCGAGTTGTTTTGTACTAACTGAAAACTCAATATTATTATCCTCTGTCTGCTTTTCACTTTTAATAAAATCGCTTATCAACCATAAATACCGGGCCGTTGTATGACTCCAAATTTCCTTATAATTATAACATGCTGCTGCCGGCCAGTTTGGTAAATCACTGTTCCCGTGGGTTTGGATTCCACATGCCAGCGCCCCTACCAAAGGTCCTGACGAAGCAAAGTACATTGGGGGAAAATCGTACCCTTCGCCATAAACATTACTTTGGGCAAACGGGTTCCGGCCAACAAGCCACTGTAACTGCAATTGAGCCAAATCTTTTCCTTCGTTATCGCTTCGTAATGATGATGCCACTGAAAGCCCTTTTGCCTGCGAAAGCAGAATTCCGGCACTTCCACGGTGCGAATACCAAACAGGAAAGGTTTTCAGGTAATTTCCTTTTCCGAGCGGCATCCCGTTTTCTACCTGCTGACGGTATATTGGCTCTTCTTCTTCGTACTTTTTATACTTAGCCAATGTTGACTGTTGGAAACCGTGAACACTAGGTTTATGAACCTCATCAACATTGTAAACTGACTGGGGTATCATTTGGAACGGGTTAGCCAGTTTTGAAGTTTCCTTGATATATTCACCGTACAAGGCAATTGTTGAATACCAGTCCATCCAGTTTTTATTGTCAGGGAAAAGTTCGGCAAGCTCCTTTAGAGCAATAATTGGCGCCTGGTCCATACCAATTGGATTGTAACGAAGAATCTGTTCGTGTTTAGGGGATTTAAAGAAAAATCCAGCTAATGGCACATCCCAATCCGTCTTTTCTTTTTGCTGGCTTTGGGTAATTATTTTTGCCCATTCAATTGCTTTTTCTTTATACTTGTTATCGTCTGTAAGTTTGTAAATATTTGCTGAAGCAATTGTAGCATTTCCGCAAAGTTCAACATTAAGAATGTCTGCTTTTTCTGTGGCAAATTTCCAGTCATCGACAGCGGCTGTTTTGCACCGTTCGGCTAAAACATTGTTTTTACCCTCAAAAAACAAAGCCGCCTCAGACAATACCATCGAACTTAAAAAATTCTCGTAAGGTAAATTTTCTGCTTTAAATGAAATATCGTCATTTGTTCCAATTACTCCATCGGTATATTTTGAGATACCACCAAAATAGTGTCTGAAACCATCACCAAAACGGGTTTTTAGCATCCAGTCAAGCCCCCACTTAGCTTCGTCAACCAAGGCATTGTACATTTCAGGATTAGTATTTTCAACTTTTTCCGCCAGCTCAAGCATTGCAACAATTGCATCGCCGGTATTGTAAATCATCTGGGTTAAATCGCCGGCGTCGTGCCAACCTCCGTTTACAATTATTTTTTTGCCATTGTGTTCGCAATATACATCGGCATGGCAGTTTCCGTGAATTCCATCGACTGTTTGTCCGCAACGCTCACTACGCCAGAAATTAATATTGTTCCAAACACTTTGCTCCCAAATATTTTTAGAAATATTGAAAAGCCCCGACTCAATATCACCAACCTTTATTTTGTATTTTCCGGGTTGATTTATTTCAGAGAAATCGAGGATTTGGAAATCGCCAAAACGTGTACTCTGAATTTGAATATCTTTATTTATTGCCTCCTTGTTATTTTCAATATTAATTACCGAGAATTGTTTGGCACCAACATCGTTTACTATTGCAGTTTTTATAGAATTTGGCAAATATCCGTTATGCGAATAAGCAATTTTACCATTTTGAACTTTCCAACCGTCATCTTTATCGGCATCTATTTTTTGAAGTTCCAGGTCATCAATATAAACCGAAATATCATTTCCGACACCTTCAAATTGCTTTCCTTTTATGGTGTAAACAAATGCAATAGATTTTACTTTATCGCGTGGCATCGACGGGATTTCCCAATACACCCTGTTCCACCTATTTGTTTCCAATTTTGCATAGTGCTTACCTATTCTTCCAAACCTGTCCGGGATTTTGGTTTTTCCGGCATTCTTAAATTCTAACGACAGATAGAAAAAACCCGCATTTTTATGCTCGGCATATACCCAGACAGCAATTCGGTTGTACTGCTCGATATTGGCACCATTCATCAGCTTTTCGACATAGGCAATCGGGTATTCCTGACCATCGTTATACTCGGCCGGAGCAGTCATTTTTATTGACGACTTACCATTTTTAATTATGGAATTTGAAAGTTCAACCTTTGCCTGGCTACCAAAGTCCCAACCTTCGAGGCTTTCGGCATTGTCAATTATTTTGGAGTTGATTACCTGTTTGTTATCCCAAATATACTGAAGGGAGTTTTTGTAATCAGCTTGCTTTAATTCTTTGCTGTTAATTTGTGCGGTTAGCTGTAATGACAGCAGAAGAGTTAATAGTGTTGTAATTTTTGTAATCATCTGTTACTTGTTATTGAATTTCAAGATAGTCCTTATCCGGCTTTAATATGAATATATGGATTAACTTTCCAGCCCTGGCCCAAATCGCGGGCGGCTTTACGGGCATTACCTTCTTCTAAAGTAGCCATACCACCTTTACCTTTTTCGCCGGTAAAATTCTCGGGGCTGATAGAACGTGTTTCTGCATCAGATACCTTCCACAGGTTGCCGAGGTTTGTGTTTAAGCCGTTAAAATCGCCGCTTTGGGCAAACAATTGTGTAGCAAAAAAAATTGCTATTACTATGGTTACAAATTTTCGTTTCATTTTTTTCTTTTCGTTTAGTGTATTAATTATCTCAAAATAATTCTATTTTTCTTTAAGGTATTCAGGTACATCAGTTCCGTCAAGACGCTTTACCAACTTCAAACCTGCCTGCATCCACTCCTGATATGCCTGGTTTTCAAATTCAACACAGTAGAATTCCTTGAAGTGTTCGTTTTTACCAATCGTCCTGCTGGCAGTTGAGCGGCTTGCTTTTTTCAGGTCGAGCGTGCCAATAACCAAACGCTCTTCGTAATACCCGGCTTCATCAATAATATCGCCAAGCGGTTCTACAATTTTTGAATTACCATGCGAAGCGTTATAACGGGCTGCATCTTTGGGGTCGGCAGCAGAGTTTGCCATTACCGAATAAACAATATTTTCGGCAGCACGTGCAATCTGAATTGAACGGTATCCCAATAATTTGTCTTCGTAATACAATCCGCTTTCGTTATTGGCAATAAAAATAATTTGCGCCCCGGCAGCAACTGCCAACCGCGGAAGTTCAGGATAACGGATATCGTGACAAATAATAACCGTTGCCTCAACACCTGCTACAGTGAATATAACCGGCCCGGTGCCGGGTTCATAAGGTTTATCTCCGGCACGCCATGTTTTAGCGTACCTGCCAAGTATTTTTCCGTTTTCGTTAGCAATTACTACGTGGTTGTAATACTTGCCATTTTCTTCCGATGAGCTACTCAGCAAAATTGCGATGTTATGTTTTTTGCTGAGGCTCAATATCCTTTTTTCGGCAGCCCTCACTTTTTCGAAGTCTATTTTTTCAATGTCATCCTCAACAGGATAGTTTGTCAAAGCACCTTCCTGAAACAGAATAATTTCAACTCCCTGCTCTGCTGCTTCAATAATAGCCTCAGTAATTTTGCGTTCGTTATCTTCAATATCCCAACTTGTTAAAAGCTGGACGGCAGCAACTTTTACCGATTCGACCTTATTGTGTTCGTCCCCGGTTTTTAACAAAGGACTGATGTCTTTGTCCTGGGCAAATACATGACCTGCACCAAACACAACAAAAATTAATATTGTGTAAACGCATTTTTTAATCATAATTCTAATCTTTATTATAATCTCGATAACCACCAAAGAACTCTACAGTTTTTACAAAATATTACTTATAACCTTTCTACAGACAAGTTAATTATTATCATACGATGATGTAGTAACATCACCCAAATAAGTTATTCTCCATTTGCCGTTTACTTTTTCAAGAAAACGTACATTAATTACTTTCTTTTTAAAATTGCCTTTGCTATCGTAAACATATTCGTCATACACTACCCGGGCACTGTTTTCGTACACTTTAATTTTGTAATCCTTATTTTCAAATTTATCTGTGATTTGTTCCGGATTTCTCCCGAAAGCTATTTTACTGTTTTCGTACACTTGATTATACCCCACCGCATATCCATATTTATCTTTTTTTGCGACCAATACAATTAGACTTTCGTCCTGCAATAAAGTTTTAGAACGTTCCTCAATATTTCTATCATAATATGCCTGGGTTTCGCTTTCTATTACCGAAATAATAGCTTTTTTTTCATAATCGATATCCACATTATTACAACTCCAAAAAGTTGCAATAATAATCATAACCAATATTATTTTAAACACATTCATCTCTCTTACTATTTATTTTATCAACACAACCGCAGTTCTATGCGAAGCTAATTCAATATTAAATTTTACCGATTTATTATCCTAGTCAACTTTTACCTCGCTACCACCAATAATGTTTGTTGCATTACTTAATTCTTTAGACATGATGTTTTGGAAAGAAATGCTTCCATTAATGGCTAAAGCCCATTTTCTCCCGACATCCTCAAGGCTCCGGCATAAATGCCGGAGTTAGTCATTTTGGAGTGTTTTCACACACCCTGTGAAGCATGGCGCAAAAAACAGATACATTTGCCCTGATACTTTTACCTTTTTGCTTTATACTTTTACCCCCCATACTCAGGTTTCCACTCCTCAATAGTATTATTTCGGTTCGATAAGTTTGCCATATGTGCTGAAATTGCAGTTAGCTTACCATCGGTAACAGAAATATCGGTTGGTGCACCATTCACAATCATATCAAGGAAGTGCTTATATCCAAATAATGTATCAGCATAAAAAGTGTACATTTGGTCGTTGTACGAAGCGTAAAGTTCATCATCAACCAGAACACTTTTTTTGTCTTTGTCTTTTATAATTTTCATTGATGCACCGGAAACACCATCTAAAAGTTCACCTGCACCTTCTAATTTATGATTTGGAGTAATTGTTAATGTATGATGAAAGCCCATTCGTAACTCCAAAGTAGCTTTTGTACCATATATTTTCCAATATCCCCCTTCGAACTGGCTGGCTTTATTAGCTCCGGCTGTTACTTTTACTCCATTCGGATAATCATAGATTGCCTCTACATTATCCCAGGTATCTCTTCCATCTTTCCAGTAAGCAATACTTCCCGAACTGTAGGCCTTAATTGGGTGAGAATCCAACAAATAGTTTACCGCATCAACCAGATGCGTAACAATTTCAGTCATTAATCCACCACAGTATTTTTTATACATCCGCCAGTTAATCAGCTCAGCAAAATTTGGGTCAACCACCTCTCTTCTCCAATCGGTATAAGAATCCCAACGAGTATCGATATGAGTAACCTGGCCGATTACACCCTGCTCAATCATCTCCTTCATTTTGTTTACCGAAGGATTTTTGCGGTGTTCGTGCGAGACCCTGAATTGAGTATTATTTGCTTTTACAGTTTTCTCAAGTTCTATAGCCTGCTCAATATTGTAAGTCATTGTTTTTTCGCAGGTAACATTTTTTATCCCGGCATCAATAACATCTTTTGCTATTTGAAAATGACTGTTTAACTGAGTACACACAACTACTGCGTCCAGGTCTTTTCTATCTAATAACTCACGGTAATCTTTATATCCTTTTGCTTTTGGAGAAGCATATTTTAGTCCGCCTTCCAAACGCGCCGGAATAAGATCGGAAGTTGCAATAACATCGAAATTAGGCAAATATTTAAGACCAAGTATTATTTGCTCCTGAAATCTTTGTCCGGTACCAATTATTCCAAGACGAACTTTATCTTTAGGTAAATCAAAAGGAATAATTTTGCGTTTTCTATTGCATGACGACAAGACCGAACTTCCTCCGAGTACTCCTAAGCCTATCCCTCCCAAGGCCAGTCCGCTTTGTTTTAGAAAATCCAATCGGGATAAATTATTTTTTTCGTTTTTCATCTTTATAAATGTTACTTCAGTTGAATTTATATTCTTACAACACTATTGTCTCTTGCAAACTAATATTGCGTGAAGAATTACCTGCCAAAATATTAAACTCTCCGGGTTCAAGTTTCCAGTCGTGTTCTTTCTCGCAGTAGAAAGAGAATGCAAAC
>JBDLJS010000031.1:0-39363 GCA_039714235.1 Bacteroidota bacterium
TTTCATAGGCACCTTCCAACCCGGTATAACCAATTGGGCCGTGCACGCCACCATAAGCACCTTTGTTAATGCTTCCAATGGTTCGCAAAGCCAAAACTCCGAGAGGGGTTATGCGTTTGTTTTCCTGTTCAATTATCATTCCCCCGCCAAAACGCCCCCTCCTCAGGATCGGGAATTTTTTTATCTTCTGCAACTCGTTGTAATCCACCTTATGAGGTGTTAACATAAATCCTCTGTTTCCGGCATTGTATGCAGCATTTATTTTTCTTCTGTATTCATATTTTGAAGCATCTTTAAAAAACTTCGAAAGATACCAGGCAAGTGAGTCGCTTTCGTTATTAAATACCCGTTTTACACCTTCGGCAGCCAGGTCGATACGAACAAAATATCCGGGAACCGAGGTAGCCAGAACGCTGCCGTCGTCGGCACATATATTTCCACGGTTTGGTTCAACAATAACCGTATTTCTGGTTAAATTATCTTCAATTTTTTGCCAGCGTGCGTTATTAATTTGCTGGACCGAAATCAATTTAAAAACAACTACTACTCCAAACAAAAGAAGTATGAAGTACACTATTGCAATGCGCGATAATATTGTTTTTCTGATTCCCACAACCTTAATCTTCTTTATCTACAATTAACTTTTGCGGAGGCTTTACCGGTTCCTGCAAACCAATCCCAGCCTCTTCAACCCTTTTGGCAACTTCCGAGGGACGACTGGCATCCATTAGTTTTGCTGAAAGGGTTATTGACTCCGAACGAAGTTCATCCAATTCTTCCTTCAGCACCTCGGTTTCGCGTATTGTACGCTCTGCCCAGTTACGGTTTGTTATTAAAAGCAACCCAAGAAATGCCAAAAAGAAAAGAAAGGGCAATTGCCTTGTAATCCGTTCGTCGGTTAAAATGGTGCCACCGATAAACGACTTCATGCCGCCTCTTTTTTTTGTTTTTTTGGTTTGCTCTTCCATATTAAATCTTCTCCGCTATTCTTAATTTTGCACTCCTCGAACGGGTATTTAACCTTAACTCTTCGTCGCCAGGAGTAATTACTTTCCTGTTTATCAGTTTAAAAGGCGACTCGACGTTTCCATAAAAATCTTTTTCTACTTTTCCTTCAAAATTTCCCGCCTTCGTAAAATTCTTACAGAGTCTGTCTTCTAAACTGTGATATGTAATTATCACTAACCGCCCACCAACTCTCAATAAGTCTATGGTGGCCGTTAAAAATTCTTTCAAAGCATCCATTTCATCGTTCACCTCAATTCGCAATGCCTGGAAAACCTGTGCCAGGTATTTATTTTCAGTAGCTCTGGGCGCACACTTTGCTGCAATTTCTTTTAACTGGGTGGTGGTTTTTACAGGTTGACTGTTTCTGAATTTCACAATCTCACCAACCAGGCGACCTGCATTTTTAATTTCGCCATACATTCTGAAAACCGAAATCAACTGCTCTTCTGAATACTCGTTTACAACGCTGGCAGCATCAATACGGGCATCCTGATTCATGCGCATATCAAGAGCTCCGTCGAAACGAAATGAAAAACCACGTTCGGGGACATCGAAGTCGTGAGAAGAAACGCCCAGGTCGGCAAAAATGGAATCGACCTTTCCCACCCCATAAAATTGCAGGAAATTTTTTATGTACCTGAAATTATGACGAATAAAAAAAAGCCGGTTATCCCTGACGGCATTCCCGGCTGCATCCTCATCATGATCGAAGGCAAAAAGCCTGCCTTCACCAAGCCGATCGAGTATTAACCGGGAGTGACCACCTCCACCGTAAGTTGCATCAACAACATCATCGCCGGGCTTAATATTCAACCCTAAAAGGCTTTCGTCAGGCAATACAGGTATATGATAGGCTTCTGTCATTAATCGTCAGTCCTTTTTTTTCGTCTCTCTTTTAATTTTTGCAGGAATTCTGCTTTGGTCATCTGTGTTTTATCCAGTTCGTCAACGGCTATCATACGGACAAATTCGCCCATTCCTATAAACTTGACGCTCTTTTCAATTTTTGCATAGCTCAAATAATCAGTCGGAATGTTTAGCCTGCCGTTTGCAGCCATTCCAACTTTCATAAAATTCTGGTAGAAAAACTGCAATAATGCATCGTCGTCTTCATCAAACGGATCGAGTGTACTTTTAAAATCATCCACTCTCTCTTTCCAGAATCTGTCGGGCCGGATATCCAAACAATCTTTATGCAGGTTCTTTTCAATTACCAGAGGCTCCAGCGCGAGTTCGCCCATTCCTTTCTTAAATGACGAAGGAAGAACTATCCGCCCTTTGTCGTCGATTGTTGCGCTATATGTTCCGGTAAATTCAACCATTGAATACAATTGCTGTTTTCTCAAACGTAAAAATACAAAAATATTCCACTTTCTTACATTCTATTCCACTTTATTCCACAACGTTACAAATCCAATTTTGTTGATAAACCGAGCAAAAAATGTTGATAACCAAGGCCGGATTGTTAAAAACGAATGCCAATAATCAGAATCTCAGGCTATTCATCTTATAAAAAAAGTAATAAACAACCGTTAATAACTAACTAATTGAACATAGTAAGAAAACCACTTCCAGCAGAACAGATTTTAAAATTCATTCCACCAGCGATTTATTAGTTTTTGTTAAGCATGGATAAATTGGTCAAGAATCAGGATAAAATTTTACTTATTGCTCAATTTTTAGTTAATTGCCCCGATAAATCATTTGGAATGACGGAAAATAATAACACTGAAGCATACAAACCAATTAATATAAGGGAAGTTTTTGCAGGGAAAAGTCCGAAACTGGCCAAAATAATCCCGGGTTTTGCATACAGGTATATAAACCGTGTTCTTCATCTCGATTACATTAACGATTTCTTAAAGAAAAACGGCCATTTAAAAAATATTGAATTTATTGATAAGGTAGTTGAAGATTTTAATGTTACGGCGCACATCCACAACGCTGAAAACATACCCGAATCAGGTCGGTTTATTTTTGCCTGCAATCATCCGCTGGGAGGCTTCGATGGTATGTTGTTAATGAGATACATAAACGGAAGATTAGGCAAAATACAGTTCCTGTCGAATGATATATTAATGAACGTACCCAACCTGACTGAAATGTTTGTTCCGGTAAATAAACATGGCAGCCATAACAGGGAAGTTGCGCGTCTGCTAACCGAGGCATACAACTCCGATATTCAGATTTCAATTTTCCCTTCGGGCCTGGCATCCAGAAAAATAAAGGGCGAAATAAGTGATCTCGATTGGAAAAAGCATTTTATTTCAAAATCAATTCAACATAAAAGAGACGTAATTCCTGTATTTTTCAGCGGGCGAAATTCCAACCGTTTTTACAGGCTGGCAAAAATCAGAAAATTTCTCAGGTTAAAATGGAACCTGGAGATGTTCTATCTTGTTGACGAGACCATGAAACAAAGAAATAAAGACATCCATCTTTATTTTGGGGAACCAATTCAACATACCACTTTCGATAGTACAAAAACGCATAAAGAATGGGCCGATTGGGTAAGAGAAAAAGTATATAATTTGCAGGGACAGTAAGCAAATTCAAATTAAAAAGTAATATAACAGACCGGCATAGCTGGATTTTTTTAATTTTGCAATCTAATATTCCAAAAAATGGAATTGAAATGAGCCATTATTTTAAGCTTCATTTTATATGGATAAAATAATGGCGGGTTCGTTTGCCTCCTATAAAAAGGTAGTAAGCATATGTGTAAAGACAATTAATAAGATAAACTCATGAAAGATATTATAGCACCTCTGCCAAAGGAAGAGATATACGCAGAATTAACTCCGGAAAAACTTCTTAGAAAAACAAACAAAGGGGGTAACGAAATTTATATTGTTACTGCTCACGACTCGCCGGCAATTATGCACGAACTGGGCAGGCTACGCGAAATAACATTTCGTGAAGCAGGTGGCGGAACAAGAAAAGAATCTGACATTGACAATTACGATACAGCAGAAGTACCCTACAAACAGTTGCTTGTTTGGGATCCTGATGCAAGAGAAATTTTAGGAGGATATCGCTACATGCTTTGCGGCGAGGCACCACGAGACGAAAACGGAGATATTAAGCTGGCTACTTCGCGTGTTTTTCATTTCTCGAAAGAATTTGTTGATAATTATTTACCATACACCCTTGAACTTGGCCGTTCTTTTGTTCAGCCGGTTTACCAGTCGAGCAAAGCAGGGGCAAAAGCTCTTTTTGCACTCGACAATTTATGGGACGGGCTTGGAGCTTTAACGGTTGATCATCCTGAAATTAAATATTTCTTCGGGAAAATTACCATGTACGAACATTTCCACAGCAAAGCCAGAAACCTGATTCAATATTTCTTTTTAAAATATTTCAGGGATAAAGAAAATCTTGTTTATCCAAAAAATCCGGTTGAGTTCGATATTGATGTGGCGGCAATGAAAAAGATTTTTTCCGGAGAAAACTACGACGAAGATTATAAAATTCTTGTTCAAAGTGTAAGGCAGTTCGGAGAAAATGTCCCTCCTCTTGTTAATGCATACATGAATTTATCTCCATCGATGAAAACATTCGGAACAATTAAAAATGAGAAATTCGGCAATGTGCTGGAAACAGGAATAATTGTTACCATTAAAGATATTTACGAAGTAAAAGTTGATCGTCACATAGAAACCTACATAAGAGGAAAGGAAGATAGTGAGTGGCCTGAACCAAATTAGCCTAAATGGAATTCTATTCGAAATACCCAAAAATACTTCTTGCGGTCGATTCAATAATATTTGGATTCAATGAAAATGAGCGTGAGCTGAAATTATTGTTGCTCAGGCGTAAATTCGAACCTGCAAAAGGAGATTGGTCTTTAACGGGTAGTTTTGTATCGCCCGAAGAAAACCTCGACGATGCTGCCAGGAGAACGGTAATTCAGCTTACCGGGCTGGAGAATGTTTACATGGAGCAACTTTTTGCATTTGGCAATGCCAATCGCGATCCGGGAGGAAGAATCGTTTCGGTTGCCTATTTTTCGCTTATTAAGATTAATGAATACGACAAACAACTGGTTAAAGATCACGGAGCATTCTGGATTCCGCTTTCAGAATTACCTGAACTAATTTTCGACCACAGGGATATGGTGGAAAAAGCTTTACATAAACTTCGGGAAAGGGCACGTACACAGCCAATCGGGTTTGAACTTCTGCCGGAAAAATTTACCATACCTCAGCTTCAGAGGTTATATGAAGCCATTTACCAGAAACCGTTCGATAAAAGAAATTTTAGAAGGAAACTTCTTTCGATGAAATTACTGGAGAAACTGAATGAAAAAGACAAGAGTACCTCGAAAAAGGGCGCATATTTTTATCGCTTTAACAAAAAGAAATACGAAGAATTTCTGCTAAGAGGTTTCATCTTTGAACTCTAAACTCTGAACTAGTACGCCCTTTCGTCTTTCCCTTCAATATAATTAATAAACGAACCGTTTACTACCCTGTTACCGCCCGGAGTTGGGTAATAGCCGGTAAAATACCAGTCGCCCAAATCGTTCGGACAGGCTTTGTGCAGGTTCTCGACCGACTGGTAAACAATCTCAACTTCGGCATTACAATCTTCGGGTTTCAATAATTCTGCAATTTTTGCCGAAATCTGTTCTGCTGAAAATGGTTTATAAATCTCTCGAACATAATTCACCATCTCCTCTTTGGGCAGATTTTCCTGTTCTTTACATTTCTGGTAAACATTCTGAATAACAGATTCTTTTCCATGGTCTTTTAACAGTTCAATGGCCGCATTAAATGCAACAAACTTATCTAAACGGGCCATGTCTATACCGTAGCAATCGGGGTAACGAATTTGTGGTGCGGAAGAAACTACAATTATCTTTTTAGGATTTAACCGGTCCAGAATTTTAAGAATACTATTTTTCAATGTCGTACCCCGAACAATGGAATCATCGATAATTACCAGGGTATCTTTTTGATTTCTGATTACCCCGTAGGTTACATCGTAAACGTGGGCTACCAGGTCGTCGCGGCTGGCATCGTCGGCAATAAATGTACGTAGTTTAACATCTTTAATTGCTATCTTCTCAACCCGGGGAGAGAAAGAAATAATCTCTTTAATCTCCTCATCACTCAAGCTACCATTCCCCTTCCTTATTTTTTCAATTTTCCAGTCAAGAAGGTGGTTTCTTATTCCTTCCACCATACCATAAAAGGCGGTTTCAGCGGTGTTGGGAATAAATGAAAAAACGGTGTTGTCGTAATCGTAATTAACTGCTTTCAGTACGATAGGAGACAGTAAACGCCCCAATTCCTTTCGTTCCTGGTAAATGGTTTTATCACTTCCCCTCGAGAAATATATTCGTTCAAACGAGCATGATTTTCGGTTATGAGGAACACGAATCATCTCCTTCGAAATAGATCCGTCTTTCTTAATAATCATAGCCTCACCTGGTGCAATTTCGTTCACCTCATTTGCATGCACGTTCATAACAGTTTGAATTACCGGCCGCTCGGAAGCTACTACAGCAATTTCATCGTCGTAATAATAATGAGCCGGGCGAATTCCCCACGGATCGCGTGCAATAAAAGCATCGCCATGGCCAATTAAACCTGCCATTGCATATCCGCCATCCCAGTCTTTTGTGGCTCTTTCAAGGATATTCTGAATATCCAGATTTTTTTCAATTAGTGGTGAAATCTCATGATTGGAGTATCCTTCGTTTTTATATTTTCTAAATAGCAACTGGTTTTCTTCATCGAGGAAATGACCTACCTTTTCCAGTGCTGTTACTGTATCGGTGTATGCCTTGGGGTGTTGCCCCAAACCGACAAGAACATCAAAGAGTTCATCGGTATTTGTAAGGTTAAAGTTTCCCGCCAGCACCAGATTTCTCGATTTCCAGTTATTTTGTCTCATTACCGGATGAACAAAATCGATACTATTTTTACCGAAAGTACCATACCTTAAATGCCCAAGGTAAAGCGGCCCAGCAAACGGGAAATTTTCACCGGCCCAGTCCGGATCATTAATATCTGTGTTATTACGTTTTGCCTTTTTAAGGGGTCTGTTAACCTTGTCAAAAATATCTTTTATCGGATTCTGCTCTTTTGATCTGAATCGGCTGATGTAAGGATTTCCCGGGTCGAGCTCGCTTTTAACACAAACTATACCTGCACCGTCCTGTCCGCGGTTGTGCTGTTTCTCCATTAACAGGTATAACTTGTTCAGCCCATACTTCCATGTCCCGTACTTTTCGTGGTAATATGAAAGTGGTTTTAATAATCTGATTAATGCTATTCCACACTCGTGTTTAATCTGGTCACTCATACTGGTTCTTTTTCAACAATGGGAAATCTATAATATCGGGAACAATAAAAGCAGCAGGATAATCTGCCTGTATCTTTTTGTACAGTTTAAGGGCTTCATTTTTAGTTCTGAAATCGCCTACCCTAACCCTGAAATTTGGAGCAACAAATTTAATATTCACGGGATAATCGTGGTATTTCGATAAAAAATCCACTTTGGCTTTTCTGGCCTTTTCCAGGGCATCGTGGCTTGAACTAAAAAAAATTTCAATCCTGTAACCTTCCATCCCCCCAATTGTTTGGTTTTTCTCTATATGCCATTTAAGCATTTTATCCAAACGGGCATCGCGGTTAACATCGAGTTCTTCCAAAATTTCGATACGAGTTTTATCATCATCTGCTTCTTCGGAAAAGACAACCTGAGACAACGACAAATTACTGATAAAAAGACCTATTATAAAAAGAAACAAAATCTTCATTATTCCCTGTTAATTGAGTGTGCAAATATAATTCAAATTCATTTAATAAAAGAACGGATTTTTCCACAGTGAATTGTTATGGAAAGTGTCTGATATGCAGAGAAAAGTATTGTTGGATTTTACTTTGTTCATAAATTACGGTCGATTTTTACATTTGGAAATATAAAATAACTTTGCGCACATAATGGAAGAGAAGAAACTATATATTGAAACCTATGGCTGCCAGATGAATGTTGCAGACAGTGAAGTTGTTGCAGCCATTTTACAAAAGAAAAATTACAAACTGGTAGAAAGTTCTGAAGAAGCTGACACAATTTTCCTGAATACCTGTTCGGTAAGAGATAATGCAGAAAAGCGAATATGGGGCAGGCTTGCCCATTACAAAGCATTGAAAAAGAAAAATAAAAACCTGGTAGTTGGTGTTCTGGGATGCATGGCCGAACGTGTTGGCAACGAGTTTATCGAGAAAAAAGCTGCCGATTTGGTTGCAGGGCCCGATGCTTACAGGGATTTGCCTTATTTAATCGACAAAGTTAGCGATGGCTCACCTGCCATAAATGTGGAACTTTCGACCATTGAAACATACGATAAAATTACACCTGTAAGAATTGGCGACAAAGCCATTTCGGGGTATGTGAGCATTACCCGCGGATGCAATAATTTCTGTACTTACTGTATTGTGCCTTATACCCGTGGAAGGGAGCGAAGCCGAGATCCGCTGGATATTCTGAACGAAGTGAAAGACCTCTCGCAAAAAAACTACAAAGAAGTTACTTTGCTGGGGCAAAACGTAAATTCTTACATCTGGCTGCCTGATGGAGAACGCAAACCGGTTAAATTCTGGGACTTGCTGGAGATGGTGGCACAGGTCGATCCGAACATGAGGATTAGGTTTACAACCTCGCATCCCAAAGATATGTCGGATAAAGTGTTGCACAAAATGGCAAAATACGATAATATCTGTAAACACATTCACCTTCCGGTACAATCAGGAAGTTCGAAAATCTTAAAAGTAATGAACCGGAAATACGACAGGGAATGGTACCTTAACCGGATAAACGCAATAAAAACAATATTACCTGAATGTGGTATTACCACCGACCTTTTTACAGGTTTCTGTACCGAAACAGAAGAAGACCATAAAGAGACTCTGTTGTTAATGGAGCAGGTAAGGTTCGATACGTCATTTATGTTCAAATATTCGGAACGCCCGGGTACGTATGCACATAAAAAACTGGAAGACGATGTTTCTGAAGAGGTTAAAGTAAAACGGTTAAATGATGTGATTCAACTTCAAAACAGAATTTCACTCGAAAATAACCAGGCAGATATTGGAAAAACATTCGAAGTTCTGGCGGAAGGAACCTCAAAAAAATCGGATGAAATGTTATTTGGCCGCTCATCACAAAACAAAGTCGTTGTATTTCCGAAGTACAACTATAAAAAAGGAGATTTTGTAAATGTAGCCATTAATAGTTGCACCCAAACAACTTTAATAGGTGATATAGTAAATTAGAAATCATGGGAAAACTGGTTAAAGAGTTCAAAGAATACCGGGATAAAATGAACGAGAAAATTCTGGGTGCCGACAATAAAGTAATGAAACGAATCTACAGCCTCGATACCATTGCTTACCAAAACGGTGCGTTGGATGTAAAAACCAAAGAAATGCTTGGCCTTGTTTCATCAATGGTTTTGCGCTGCGACGATTGTATTGCATACCATCTTGAGAAGTGTTACGAGCTTGGTGTTACCACCGATGAAATATTCGAAGTTTTTGGAATTGCCAATCTTGTTGGAGGTACAATTGTAATTCCTCATACGCGTAGGGCAGTTGAGTTTTGGGGAGATTTACACAATCTTTAGTTCAGAATGAAACATTTTCTGATATATTTGTTATATAATCATACAAATTAAAACTTATGAGTAAAATATACGCCATTTCGTCTACTGGAAAAACCCTTAAATCATTTCTTGACCTTCGTTTCGGTAAATGCCAGAATGTGGTAATTTTTGATGCAGATAAAAAACATCATACAATTATTGAAAATCCGTTTCTGGGAGAAGAGCACAGTGGTACTAACCTAGTTGATCTTCTTCATAAAGAAGGTGTAACTACCATTATTACAGGAGAAATAGGTCCCATGGTTAGCGAAAAACTTGAAAAAGAAAAACTGCAGCTGGTATTACTTCACGAAGAGAGGATTAAAATTGAAGAGGTAATTAAAAGAATCAGCAGGTAAGATCCTAAAATTCCCCGTCGAAAACATAGTAATAAACCAGACAGTATATCTGTAACCTGTCGGGCTAAATACGTAATCCGGCAGCATTACTGCATGCTCTTATTTCTATAACCAATTTTCAGGCTAAAATTATGAATGTAAGACTGGCAACTTTAAACGATCACCAGGCAATTGTTGATTTCCAACTGGCTATGGCGAAAGAAACAGAAGGAATTGACCTTGACCAGCCAATTGTGGACAAAGGGGTTGAGGCAGTATTGGAAGATTCATCAAAAGGAAAGTATTATTTGGCAGAAATTGACGAAAAGGTTGTAGCATCGTTGCTTACAACATTCGAGTGGAGCGATTGGAGAAACGGGACGATCTTATGGATTCAATCGGTTTATGTCTTGCCGGATTACAGAAGAAAAGGAGTTTACCGAAGCTTATATTCGCACATTAAAAACCTGGTTTTAAACGATCCAACTCTGAACGGCATCAGGTTATATGCCGATAAATCGAACATTACTGCGCATAAAACATACCAAAGCCTGGGAATGAGTCCCGATCATTATGTAACTTTTGAATGGCTGAAGTGAAGAAGACGGAAGACAAAAGAAGGTTGCAGTTGGCAGATAAAAAATCAATGCGCTCCTGTTTTATTTAACTTCTATTATTATTTTTGAAATTCATCAATTTATTTTCGAGTGAGCACCCGGTTATACAAACTGATTGAAGAGGGCGAACACCAGCAACAAGATTTTAAATACTGCATAAACGATTCTAAAAAGATTGCAAAATCGCTGGTTGCTTTTGCCAATACCGATGGCGGACGACTGCTTATTGGGGTTAAAGACAATGGTAAAATTGCAGGTATTAGCAGCGACGAAGAGTTTTACATGGTAGAAGCAGCTGCAAAAATATACAGTAATCCACCAATCAGTTTTTCAACTAAACAGTGGCAGATCGAAGGTAAAACGGTACTCGAAATTGGGATTGAGCCAAGCCCAGAAAGACCACATTTTGCAAAAGATGAAAACGGCAAATGGCTGGCCTACACCAGAATCGATGACGAAAACATTCTTGCACACAAAATTCAGATTGAGGTTTGGAAAAAACAGAAAAGTTCAAGAGGTATTTACGTTACTTATTCTGATGATGAGCGGTTTTTAATCAATTACCTTCAGCAAAACAGATCCATCTCTTTCTCAAAATTTATGAGAAAGGCCCTTGTTTCACGAAAAAAGGCCGAGGAAGTTTTAAGCAACTTTGTTATTATGGATATTATCGAAATAAAAACCACAAGCGAAGGCACCGTGTTTTTGCTCAATACCGACTTCGACAAAAACGAACTTCAGAAATTTAAATAAGGTTAACAAACCATTAACACTATTTTTTTGTTTAGTTGAAACAGGAAAATGAAAATTAGATACATTTACAGTCAAAAAAAAACAAATATGTTTAAAAAATTATTTATTCTGATAATAATCGCCGGTATGGGATTAAGTGCATTTGCACAGGATTCTTATTTAAATGCCGAATCTGAGGATGTTGAAAAAACATATGTTGGAGGAGAAGCATACCAGGTAAAAATGTATCCTCACAAGTTTAAAACCGACAAACCTAAAAATATTATTTTTCTGATAGGCGACGGAATGGGTGTATCGCAGATTTTTGCAGGTTTAACTGCCAACCACGGGAAACTATTTTTAGAGAATTGCCGTCATATAGGATTCTCAAAAACCCAATCGGCTGATAATTACATAACCGAGTCGTCTGCAGGCGGAACTGCGCTTTCGTGTGGTGTAAAAACTTACAACGGCGCTATTGGTGTTAATGCGGATACCATTCCGGTTAAAACAATTCTGGAAGAGGCAGAGGAAAAAGGCCTTGCAACAGGATTGGTCTCAACATCGGCCATAACACATGCCACACCTGCATCGTACATTGCCCATCAGCCGCAAAGAAGGATGTACGAAGAGATTGCCGCCGACTTTTTAAAAACCGACATCGATGTATTTATTGGCGGAGGTATTGCCCACTTTATTCACCGTAAAGATGGCAGAAACCTGATAACCGAGTTGAGAGACAAAGGTTACACGGTTGAAAACGATATGAATAAAATTAAGAATATAAAAAAAGGTAAACTTGCCGGTTTAACTGCCCAGGTTCATAATGGTCGTGTAGCTGAACGTGGAGATATGTTACCTGTTGCAACACAAACTGCAATAAATATTCTGGATAATAACAAAAAAGGATTTTTTCTGATGATTGAAGGTTCGCAAATAGATTGGGCAAGCCATGCCGGAAGTACCATTTATGTTGTTGAAGACATGCTCGATTTCGATCGTACTATAGGTAATGCCATAAAATTTGCTGCAAAAAATAAAGAAACCCTGGTAGTTGTAACTGCCGACCACGAAACCGGCGGCATGGCACTTACCGGAGGAGATATGGAAACAGGCATGGTTAAAGCCGGTTTCCCAACCGGAGGACATACCGGTGTTATGGTACCTGTTTTTTCGTATGGGCCGGGAGCCGAAGAATTTATGGGTATTATGGAAAATACCGAGATTTATACAAAAATGAAAAAACTATTATTAGACAACTAATAATCAAACAATTACAAACGAGCCGGGATCTGATTCACTTTAGATTCCGGTTTTTTTTATTTATTTTGCCTCTGTTGATAGCCTAACGGAGATAAAAAATAAACTTATGAAAGAAGCATTGGAGGTTCTTGATCATGTCAGGTTAAACTTTTCACCCCTGGCGTTATTAATTTTAAACATTGTTATTGCATTTATCATGTTTGGTGTAGCTCTCGACATTAAATGGGAGCATTTCAGGGAGTTGGCAATGCGGCCCAAATCGGTTGTGGTCGGTGTTTTTTCTCAATTTTTTCTGTTGCCTGCAGTTACCTTTTTGTTCATCATTCTGCTAAACCCGACACCTACTGTTGCACTGGGAATGATTCTGATTGCATCGTGCCCGGGTGGTAACATATCAAATTTTATGAGTGCCATGGCAAAAGGAAACCTGGCACTTTCGGTAAGCTTAACAGCCATTGCCACTCTGGCTGCTACGTTCATGACTCCTTTAAACTTTGCAATCTGGGGAAAATTCTATATCAATTTTTACAACTCGGCCGGAGCCGGAGACCTCCTGGTTCCTATTGAAATTGATTTTCTACAAATGGTTCAAACTGTAATTATTTTGTTGGGAATACCCGTGGTTGCAGGACTGTTTTTCGCCCAATACCTGCCAAAACTGACTGCCAAAATTAAAAAATCCATCCGGCAGGCATCAATAATTATTTTTATAGGATTTGTGATTATACTGCTATACGGCAATTTCGATAATTTCAAAAAGTTTATTCACCTGATTTTTATAATCGTTCTAATACACAATGCTATTGCACTTTTAACCGGTTTTTCAATCAGTACGCTATTTAAATTACCGGCAATAGACCGCCGTTCTGTTACCATCGAAACCGGGATTCAAAATTCCGGACTGGCATTGGTGCTGATGTTCAATCCAAAAATATTCCCGCCCGAGCTGGAGCTTGGCGGAATGACTATTATTGCAGCCTGGTGGGGCGTTTGGCATATCATCAGCGGACTAACTATTTCATCGTTGTGGGCAAGAAAAAAGCTTCTCCAGCCTTCTTTTAAATCTAAACTCTAAAGTATGAAGTACGAAAAGTGGTCGTTGGGTTACTGGTGTTTAAAACAGTACATCATATTTATCGACTGGTTTATTCACAAAAAAATAGTTATTACCGGCAGGGAGAATATACCTGCAAAAAAACCGATTCTTTTCGCGCCTAATCATCAGAACGCATTAAGCGATCCCCTGGCTATTCTGCTTAATACTAAGTTTCAGCCGGTCTGGCTGGCACGGGCAGATATTTTTAAAAAGGGAATTATTACCCTTATTTTGCGCTTCCTGAAAATTATGCCGGTTTACCGTATCCGCGACGGGAAAGACCAACTGTCGAAAAACGATAAAACATTTGCCGACTCCATAAAAGTGCTCGAAAACAATTTTGCCCTGGCCCTTTTCCCCGAAGCAGCACATTCGGGCAAACGACAAATGCTGGCACATAAAAAGGCTGTCCCGCGAATTGTTTTTATGGCCGAAGAAAAAGCAGGGCACAACCTCGACATCCATATAGTTCCTACCGGAATTTATTACAGCAACTACTGGAAATTTAACCGCGATGTAATTGTAAATTTTGGCAAACCTGTCAGGGTGAATGATTTCCTCGATGAATATAAAGAGAATCAGAACTCGGCAACACTCTCGTTACGGCAGAAATTATATGATGCCATAGAACCGCTGATTATAAATATAAAAAGTGAAAAACACTACGACGGATTCGAAAACATAAGGGAAATATACGGTAAACATTTTCTGAAACGACAGGGCAAAAAGTATTCGGTTTTAAACCTTTTTAAATCGGACCAGATACTTACTAACAAACTCGATGAGCTTGAATCTGAAGCAGATGAACAAACCGAAGCTTTGGTTAAAGATGCCAATGAATACCAGGAACTTGTATGCAAGAAAAAACTAAGAAGCTGGCTGGTTGAGAATCCAAAAAGCAACTTTTTAATGATTGCCCTTAACAAGCTTGTTTTGCTTTTAGGACTGCCTGTTGCCGGTTATGGATTTATATTGAATGCCCTACCCTTTTTTACCATCGATGTTTTTACAAGAAAGAAGTTAAAGGACACTACTTTCTGGAGCACCTTTTTTCTGGTTCTCAGCCTGGTTTTATTCCCGCTTGTTTACCTGCTCGAAATGTGGGCACTATCTCCGTTGCTGCCTGGAATATGGCTTAAACTGGCATTCTTGTTTAGTTTACCTTTTGCCGGTAAATTCGCATTTTTGTGGTACATACTTTTCAGAAAAACCGTTGGCAGAGGAAGACTGTTTTTTATGAAACTGTTTAACAGAAAAGAATATAAAAATCTTCAGGATAAAAAAGAGAAACTGTTTGAGAAGCTGGATGATATAATTTCGATTTAGTGCCAAGTCAAATTAATAAATTAACGTGAGTTCGAAATAATTAGAAGTTTGAAAAATGGTTGTATAAATTGCCCCGTCCTTCAGGTCGGGGTGCTATAATGGACTTTCGTGAGATTGATTTTTGTTGAATTTTGTAACTTTAATGATACAAAATTCAACAAAAATCGTGGATGTACAACCGTTTACTCAATCCCCGACCTGAAGGACGGGGCAAAAAATACCTTACTTAGGATCGATTTTTTACATCGAACTAACGTTACTTTAAACTATCAACCATGGCCGAAAAACTAAAAGACATCCTGTTCCCCCGCGAGAAAGTAGAACTTTTTGCAACTGTTTTAAAAGAGGTTTACCTTGAGTTTGATACCGAACACTTTGTAAATTCGGTGTGCGACGAAAACTGGCCGGAGCGGGAATTAAAAGAGAAAATGAGGCACACCACCCTCTGTTTGCACAACTATCTGCCAAAAGATTTTCCGAAAGCAGTTAAAATACTGGTTAAAATTGTACCAAAAGTAACCGGATTTGAAGCCATTGTTTTGCCCGATTATGTTGAAGTTTACGGCCAGGAGCACTGGGACATTTCGCTGTCGGCACTGGGCGAACTCACCAAATGCGGAAGCTCAGAGTTTGCCATCCGTCCGTTTTTGAATAAGGATTTGGAAGGTACCATGAAATACATGACGCGGTGGGCCGGTGATGATGATTTCCGTGTGCGCCGGTTTGCCAGCGAAGGATGCCGCCCCCGGCTACCGTGGGCATCGGGAGTGCCGGCACTGAAAAAAGACCCGTCGCTGGTTTTGCCAATCCTTGAGAAACTAAAAAATGATCCGGAAGAGTTTGTACGAAAAAGTGTGGCCAATAACCTGAACGACATTTCGAAAGACCACCCCGAACTGGTGCTCGACATTTGCGAGCGGTGGCAGGGAAAGTCGAAAAACACTGACTGGATTATAAAACACGCATGCCGCACACTTTTAAAACAGGGAAACAAAAGGGCCATGCTGCTTTTTGGTTTTGCCAATCCTGAACTGATGAAAGTTGAAAACCTGGTTTTTTCTGATGACTCGCCTGCAATTGGCAATGATATAACATTCAATTTTAACCTTAACCTGCAAACCGCACAAAAACAAAAAGTACGGCTGGAGTACATCGTTCATTTTGTAAAAGCAAACGGTAAAACTTCGCCAAAGGTTTTCCAGATTAAAGAGGTGGAAATGCAGCCGGGAGTTCATTCCATTACCAAAAAGCACACGTTTAAAAATATGTCAACGCGAAAACATTACCCGGGGCTGCACAAATTCCAGGTGGTGGTAAATGGCGAGGTGAAGGCTGAGGCAAGTGTTACTCTTTCATAAAAAAAGGAGCCTCACAGCTCCTTTAAATATTTTTTCGTAGAAGATATCTGCAAGTAAGCTACAGATTTCTCCTCATTCTTCGTCTGCCAAAAGCATCGCTTCGCGGGAAATGACAACTAAATGTTATTCCTTCTCTTTCAAATTCAGTTTCAGGTTCAACTCATCCAGCTGTTCGTTAGCCACCGGCGAGGGCGAATCAATCATCACATCGCGGCCCGAGTTGTTTTTTGGGAAGGCAATCACGTCGCGGATGGTATCCAACCCGGCAAACAACGAAACCAGGCGGTCGAAACCAAATGCAATACCTGCATGCGGTGGTGCACCATATTTAAAGGCATCCATCAGGAATCCAAACTGTGCCTGCGCCTCTTCTTTTGTAAAGCCAAGCAGGCTAAACATTTTGGCTTGCATTGCCGAATCGAAAATACGAACCGAACCACCACCAATTTCAACACCGTTAATAACCAGGTCGTAGGCATTGGCACGCACTTTCCCCGGGTCCGTATCCATTAAAGCAATATCCTCAGATTTTGGCGAGGTAAACGGATGGTGCATGGCGTGAAAACGCTGACTCTCTTCATTCCATTCCAACAGCGGGAAGTCAACCACCCAAAGTGGCTTAAATGTATCTTTATCGCGTAATCCCAGCTGGTTACCCATTTCCAGGCGAAGTTCGCCAATGGCACCTTGTATTTTTTCTTTGCCGCCCGACATTACCAAAATTAAGTCACCGGCTTCCGCTCCAACTTTTTCAGCCCAAACTTTCAGATCGTCCTGCGAGTAGAATTTATCTACCGACGATTTAAAGCTGCCATCTTCGTTGCACTTCACATAAACCAAACCTTTGGCGCCAATTTGTGGGCGCTGTACCCACTTGGTTAAGCCATCCAGCTGCTTACGCGAATAATTAGCGCAACCTTTGGCACAAATGGCCCCAACGTATTCAGCCGAATCGAACACCACAAAATTGTTTCCTTTTACGGTTTCGGTAATGTCGTTAATCAACATTTCGAAACGGGTATCGGGTTTGTCGGAACCGTATTTTTCCATGGCTTCCGAGTATGGCATCCATGGAAAATCTTCCACCTCAACACCCAATGTTTCTTTAAACATGTATTTGGTCAATCCCTCGAAAGTATCCAACACATCTTTCTGTTCCACAAACGACATTTCGCAATCAATTTGTGTAAACTCAGGCTGACGGTCGGCGCGCAGGTCTTCGTCGCGGAAACATTTCACAATCTGGTAGTAGCGGTCGAAACCGGCCACCATTAACAGCTGTTTAAATGTTTGCGGCGATTGCGGCAATGCATAAAACTGACCTTCGTTCATACGCGACGGAACAACAAAGTCGCGTGCACCTTCCGGTGTCGATTTAATCAGTACCGGCGTTTCTGTTTCAATAAAATCTTTCGAATTCAGATAACTGCGAACTGCATGTGCCATTTTTGCACGAAGCACCAGGTTTTCGCGAACCGGATTACGGCGTAAATCGAGGTAACGATATTTCATTCTCAGGTCGTCGCCGCCATCGGTATCGTCCTGAATGGTAAACGGAGGAATTTCTGCCGGACCTAAAACTTTTATTTCAGATAAAGCAATTTCCACCTCCCCAGTTGGAATATTTTTGTTTTTGCTCGAGCGTTCGCGAACCGTTCCTTTAGCCTGTATTACAAATTCGCGTCCAAGGCCTTCAAGTTGTTTGGCCACCGAGCTGTCGGTAGTTTCGTCAATTACCAATTGTGTTATTCCGTAGCGGTCGCGAAGGTCGATAAACGACATGGCCCCCAAATCGCGGATTCGCTGTACCCATCCGGCAAGAGTAACCTCGTTATTTATATTCTCAATGCGTAATTCGCCACATGTATGAGTTCTGTACATGATATCTTTTTTTAATTTGGTTGCGAAAATAAGGATATTTTAGCAATTTTAAGAGGTATGATTGAACCATTTAATGACGAGTATTTTATGAAGAAAGCTTTTTCGGAGGCATTGCAGGCTTTTGAGAAAGGTGAGGTACCGGTTGGAGCTGTTGTGGTTTCGAACGGAAAAATAATTGCCCGTGCACATAACCTGACAGAAACACTTAACGATGTTACTGCCCATGCAGAGATGCAGGCTATTACAGCAGCAGCTAATTTGCTGGGTGGGAAATATTTAAACGACTGCACTTTATACATTACCCTAGAGCCCTGTATAATGTGTGCCGGTGCTTTGGGCTGGTCGCAAATTGGTAAAATTGTTTACGGTGCAACCGACGAGAAACGGGGATATAAAAAATTTGCTAAAAAAGCTTTACACCCAAAAACAGAAGTGGTTAGCGGTGTGCTGGAAACTGAGTGTGCCGAACTGATGCAGGAGTTTTTTAAGCAAAAAAGATAACTATAAACCACTAAAATAATAATCATGGCTAAAATTTATTATGTAGGTGATTGGGCTGTCCTGATGGGGCCCATCTTTGCTGAATCTCCATTTAACTATGAATTCAAGGGAATTGATATTTTTAATTATGGTGAATGGTTAATGAATGCCTTTCAATCGTTGGGCAAGCACGAAGTAAAATCGGTTCCTGCCTGGGATTTTTACAAACTTGGTCCGGGTGAGTATGAAAAGATTCTGGATGAGTACGATGTGATTGTATTCAGCGACATTGAAGCAAAAAACTTTCAGCTGGCGCCCAGCTTTTTCGACAGGGATAAATTAGGAAAGGGAATTCTGACTTTCCCGGACAGAACACGTCTGACAGTTGATGCCGTAAAAGCAGGGAAAAGTGTGATATTTATGGGAGGCTGGCTGTCGTTTTCGGGCGAAGGCGGAAAAGGTGGCTGGGGACGGACCAAAATGAAAGAGATAATACCTGTAAAATGCCTTGGAACCGACGATCTTGTTGAAAGTACCGAAGGATATTACCCGGTGGCAAACGATGGATGGAAAGATTTTTTTGGGAATATCAACCTGGATAAAATGCCTCCGATTCTGGGATACAACCAAACTTTGGAGCGCGATGGATTTGACACTATCCTCACCATAAAAGAAACCGGCGATCCGTTACTGGTTTACGGTAAAATTGGGGAAGGAAAAGTTTTGGCTTACACTTCTGATCCTGCGCCGCACTGGGGTTGCAATATTGTTTACTGGGAACACTACAACGATTTCTGGCTGAAGTGTTTGGATTTGGTGTTGTAATTAATAACAGATTGCTTCACTTCGTTCGCAATGACGATATTCACAGATTAATGTGGGGGGCAAAATAACCGGGCGGCTTTGGCCGCCCGGTTATTTTGCCTCTTCCTCTCGATAAAGCACGTCATTGCGAGGGCTTGCCCGAAGCAATCTCTCCCAACTATGTCATCCCCTCATTAAGCCTTATCATATTGTGTGGAATCTCGAAATGACAAGAACTCAGTTATTCCACTTCAACATTCTTACTAGCTTTTCCGGCAGCATCAAAAGCTTTTAAAATCACTTTTCCCGAAACCAACACAGGCTCTTTATAAACCGTTGAGCTTTTTGTTGGTTCTGTTCCGTCGGTTGTAAACCTTATGGTTAAACCTGGGTATGTAGAGTTCGCATGAAGTTTTCCGTCAATAATTTGAGCCCCCGGAGTTGGTACGCGGTAATTAAATCCACCAAACAAATTTTTCAGGCGTGGCAGTTCTTTTTGAGCCAGTGTATTGGCAAAAACATTCCATTCTTCATCCATGGCTTCTTCCCTCATGCCTTTATCAGAAATGGTTTCCCATTTTCGCTCTTTTACCCATGCACTTTCCACAAAGCCCATCAGTTTGGGCAACAGGTAGTGTTGCAGCATTTTATCGCCTTTAATGGTTTCGCTCCACAAATGAGCTTCAACACCTACAATATTTTTCTCTGCGTCAGGATTTAACCGTTCCAGGCCGGCATATTCAGTATCCAAATCAATCTCCCTTCCCATTGAAGTGCGGGTTGTGGTTTTAAACACATCGAACGGGGCCACCTGCCATGCTTTGCGGGCATTTACAAAACCTGCCCAGTACAGTCCGGGTTCGCGGGGATCTTTATTGTATGCCAAATCGAAATAGAAATTAGAAACATTGCACATAATTATGGGGTAGCCGGCATTTGCCATCCGGTAAGCCAGGTCGGTGTTGCTTCCCTGATTGTTCCACACGTACGGATAAACTTTTTTACCGGCAAACTCCGGATTAGCCACGTACTTCCCGTTTTCGTCCTTCAGAAGTGCAACCTCTTCCCAGCCTGCAATTTTCAGGTTTTTGCGTTCCAGAATCTCAACCGCACGATTAAAAAAGTAAGCCTGCAGGTTTTTCGGATCTTTGTACTCAGGATGTTTTTTCATCAGTTCGGCACACAAAGGCGATTCGCTCCACGAACCTTCAGGCACTTCATCGCCACCTGTATGAAAGTATTCCAGCTCCACTCCCGCTTCTTTATACATCTCAATAATGTCGTCGATAACGGTTTCGTAAAATTTGTATGTCGATTCCAGTGCCACGTTTACAATATTATCGGAGTACCATTGTGCCGAAAGGTATTTTGAAGTTTCGTCAGGATCGATCAACCTGAACTCATTGGCTTTTTCCTCGTTTCCTTCGGCCATAAATTTCTCGTACCGGGCTTCCATAGCTTTAATTGCCGCACGCGAATGCCCCGGAAAATTAACCTCGGGAATCACATTTACGTGTCGTTTCTGTGCATATTGAAGAATCTCGATAAAATCCTGACGGGTGTAATAACCACTTCCGTGGGTGCCTTCTGCATAAGCTACCGGCCCCGAACCATACGAAGGATGCATGGCTGCAGCCTCTTTCGAAGTGTGACCACGCTGAGCGCCTACCTGTGCCAATTCGGGCAGTTCCTCAATATCCAGACGCCAGCCTTCATCTTCGGTAATATAAAAAAGAATGTAATTCCCTTTATAAAATGATAAAATATCAATTACTTTTTTTACCGATTCCTTTGTCTGGAAATTCCGGCCAACATCGAGATGCAATCCGCGGTATTCGAAACGGGGAGCATCTTTAATTACCACTTCGTCGATGACAACAGGCACTTCAACACCCCTGAACATTTCGACCGGAAGCATGGCGATTAAGCTTTGCAAGCCATAAAAAACACCCGCAGGATCGCTTCCCTCAATTATTACCGACTTATCTTTTTTTACTTCCAGTCTGTAAGCTTCTTTCGATTTTCCATTAACAGAAATATCCCTCAATCCAAGAAACAAACTATTGGGTTTGGGATTAGTTGCTTCATTTATTTCGTATTGCATGCCGAAAAGATTGCCCATAAAATTGGCAAAATATCGTGCTTCGTTTTCCAGACCTTTTTCATATAAAAAATCTACCGGTTCATCAAAAACAACCTTTTCTCCGGTAGTGTTATAACTTACCGGACTGGGAATTACAGGTAGTAGTTCACTTTTAGGAATTTCCGATAAACCAGAATTTTCCTCGTATTGCCACGGAGCATCAGGAATAGGTTCATCGTCATTTTTATGACGGTTTGTATGTTCCGGTTTTGTAAGTGGTAAAATTGTATAATCCGAAACAGTAACTACATCTGTTTCATTTCCTTTTTTATCGTAAAAAACAAAGTACGGCCCCAAAACTGCATCAGTTTCCTTAATTAGCCAATCGGAACATTCGTAAACAATCTCTTTAGTTTCGCCAGGTTTTAGCAAAAAACCCTCTGTAGGCTCCAGTTTAAACCAATCGCCACTGATGTGTTTAACCTGTGCATTACCACTTGTGTTCAATGGTTTTCTAGGCGACTGGTTAAAAAATAAAGCCCAGTTGTTTTCATTAAATTTAAACCGGCTGTTGTTTTCAATAGTAAATACCGATTTTGCCTGTGGTGTTTTGGCATATTCGTTACTAATTATTTCCCAGGTTAATTTTATTTCTTCCGGTGTTGGAGTTTTTTGAGTACAATTTTCGAACATTATTATTAAGATTAAGCTTAAAATATAGACGGTAATTTTTCTCATGGCAGAATTTTTATCTATGTTTGACATTTTAAATTTTTTAAAAAGCAATACAATATTACAATAAAATTAAAACTAAGGATACAATATGGCTGAAATAAAACGACTAATTTCTTTAGATGCATTCAGAGGATTTACAATTGCGGCAATGATTATGGTTAATAATCCGGGCAGTTGGAGCCATGTTTATAAACCATTATTGCATGCCGACTGGAACGGACTAACCCCAACCGATTTAATATTCCCGTTCTTTATTTTTATTGTGGGAGTTTCAATTGTACTGGCATATACAAAGAGGTTGCAGGCGGGAGTTGCCAAAGGGCCCATGTATAAAAAAATCGTTATCCGGTCGATAAAAATATTTGTGGTAGGAATATTACTCTGGCTGTTTCCTAAATTCGATTTTGAAACCCTTAGGATTGCTGGCGTATTACAACGAATTGCAATTGTATTCTTAGTAAGTGCAATTCTGTTTCTAATAACGAAGTGGAAAACACAGGCCGTTGTTGCCGGGATAATTTTGGTTGGATACTGGCTGGCAATGGTATTAATCCCAACTCCCGGACACGGGCAGGTAATGTTAGAGCCCGGTGCCAACCTTGCAGCCTGGATCGACAGCAAGTTTCTTCCCGGTTATATGTGGCAAAAAACATGGGATCCGGAAGGACTTTTCAGCACATTACCGGCAATAGCAACTGGAATTACAGGGATGCTTGCCGGCCATTTGATAGTAAGCAATTTACAACAGGAACGGAAAGTTATTTACCTCTTTTCAATTTCATTTTTTGCTTTTTTAATTGGCTATTTCTGGAATTATACTTTCCCAATAAACAAAAATATCTGGACCAGCTCTTTTGTGCTGGCTACCTCGGGACTGGCAGGCATGGTGCTGGCTGTAAGCATCTTCTTTGTTGATATAATTGGGCGCACAAGGCTTACCAAACCGGGAATTATTTTTGGTTCCAATGCAATTGCCGTTTATGTTTTGGCCGATGTATGGGGACAGTTTTTTTACAGAATTAACATTGGCGGCAGCAGTTTAAATATACACTTCCTGAACATGTTTGAACAATTTAACTGGAGTTTGAAATTTGGAAGTCTTCTTTACTCCTTAATATTTATAGGATTCAATTTTATTCCGGCCTGGATACTTTATAAAAAGAAAATATTTATCAAACTGTAAACGATAGTGGACTTTGAGATGTGAGATATGAGAAAAGAAACAAACATTAAGAAAAATATCATGAAGTTATCTGGCATTTTTGCCATTCTTACAATTTTAATTTTCGGATGTCAGTCGAACTACCCAGGAATACCTGAATCGTACCATGCTTTACTTGATTCAGCCTTTGTTAAGGCAGGAAAAAATGCAACCCAGATAACCACTGCACTGGAGAATAGTTCGAAAAATGGAAAAGAAGCGGCTGCGTTTTTAATTGCCTACATGCCTGAAAAAGATCTGAAAACGCTTACTTCCGAATTTATTCTTGACCAGGTTAACGGAGCAATAAAAGTGCGTGAAGAATTCGAATGGTGCAAAAACCTGCCTGACTCAATTTTTCTGAATGAAGTATTGTCTTATTACAGCCTGGATGAAGCCCGCGACAACTGGCGTGAAAATTATTACAACCGATTCTCGAAATATGTAAAAGAGTGCAAAACGATTTACGAGGCCATCGATTCGGTTAACCTGAATATTCGTGATGAGTTGGGAATAGATTACAACACAAAACGAAGTATAGTGAATATCAGTCCTTTTCAGGCAGAAAAAGAACAGATGGCTACCTGTACCGGCCTTTCGTTTTTGCTGGTAGATGCGTTTCGTTCGGTGGGTATCCCGGCCCGGATTGCAGGTACACCCCTCTGGACCAACATGCGCGGAAACCATAATTGGGTGGAAGTTTGGATTGACGGCGAGTGGTATTTTACCGAATATTACCCCGATGCGTTGAATAAAAGCTGGTTTCTGGCTGATGCAGGCAAAGCTGACCCGGAAAAACCGGCACACTGGATTTATGCGGCATCGTATAAACCCGCCGACACTTATTTTTTGCGGGTTTGGGATGAGAGTGCAAAAGATATTCATGCCGAAAACGTTACAGCCCGTTATGTCAGGTTGTACCGCGAACAACTTGCAGGGAACAAGTTAAAAGAAAATGAAATATTGATTGATGTGGTTTTGTTTAAAAAGCCTGGCTCGGAGAGTGCAGAAAACAGAGTGTCAGAAAAAGTAACAGTGTGGGAGGGAGAGAAACAAATTGATTTTGGTTATACACCAATGCCAACTGACGATTTAAATAAATACCTGAAATTTAAACTAAAAATAGATACTGATTACCGTTTTGAGTTTTCAGATGGCAAAGGAAATGAGAAATCAGTTCATTTAAAACTGGATAATAACTCAGACAAAATTCTGAAACTTGTACAAAACAATTAGCATTCCGTCATTCCGGGCTTGATCCGGAATCTTATTCATTTATTAACCTCAAACCCAATCATTTTTAAATCGTCCCAAAATCCGGGGTATGATTTAGTAACCACCATCGGGTTATCAATTTGAATTTTTAAGTCCGACAGTGTCATTGGGGTAAAGGCCAGTGCCATACGGTGGTCGTGGTAAGTTTTTATAACCGGATTTTTTTCTTTTCTTGTTGAATCAATTTTTCCATCCCAGGCCAGTTCACCATGTTCTGGTTCGGTAAGTTTTGCACCAAATTTTGCCAGTTCGTTCTGAAGGGCGGCAATACGATCGGTTTCTTTAATTTTTAATGTCTTTAATCCGGAAAAATGGAAAGGGATATTTTTAGCCACGCATAAACAAGCCATGGTTTGTGCCACATCGGGATTTTCAATAAAGTCGAGTTCTAACTTTTCAGGTGCTTTGTTCTCTTTTTTCGATACTAAAACCCCATTTTTTTTCTGGGTAGAAAATACCCCAAACTGATGAAACCAACGAGCAATATTGGCATCACCCTGTAAACTTTCAAGCTGAAGGTTTTCCAGAAATACTTCTCCCGTTTCAACCAGCGACATAACCTGGTACCAGTACGAAGCCCCCGACCAATCGGCCTCGCATGTAAAATCGCGGGCAAAATAATTTTGTTCCGGCACAAAAATTTCACTCCCCTCCCACTGGTACTGAATGCCAAATTTTGCCATCAGCTCAAGAGTAAGTTTAATGTACGATTTAGAAGTTATATTTCCTTTCAGTTTTAATGTTAACCCGTTTTCTATTGTTGGTGCAATTAAAAGCAAAGCCGTAATATATTGGCTCGAAACACTACCGTCCAGTTCAATGGTTTGGCCTTTTAAATGCGAACCGAAAATTTTCAGCGGCGGACAACCTTCATTTTTTAGGTATTCTATTTTTGCTCCCAGTTGGTTAAGTGCATCAACCAGAATTGAGATGGGGCGTTGCTGCATCCGTTCAGAACCTGTGATTTCCCACTCACCCACAACTTTTGCTAAAAATGCCGTTAAAAAACGCATGGCTGTTCCGGCGTGGCCAATATCAAATTTCGAGCTGTTAGAAAAAAGTGCAGCTTCCAAAACTTTAGTATCGTCACTATCGGAAAGATTGCGAATCGGATACGGGCTGTAACTCAGCGCATTTATAATTAACGCCCGGTTGCTTATACTTTTCGATGCCGGGAGGTTAATACTCGCTGTTATTTTTTTTATATCTGCTGAAACCTGATAAATCATTTGTATATTTTTTATCCCTGAGACGCGAAGCCGCAAAGTTTATATATTCATGTAGAATTTTAATGCCTCAAAAATTAACTCCTTTTCGCAGTTCTGATCAATCTCAATTTTACCAATTCCGGGCAGGAGCGTAAAATTAATCCTTCCCGATTCGTTCTTTTTATCATGGGTCATCAGTTCAAAAAGCCTTTCGAAATCATTCTCAGTAATCTCAAACTTGCCATACAGGTCTAAAATCCAATTTGTCAGCTCCTCAAAATCTTTTTCAGGGAACCCACATTTTTTTTTCGAAATAAATAGCTCGGCAATCATGCCATAAGCCACTGCATAACCATGTAAAACCGGACGTTTTTGTTCCATTGCCAGGCTTTCGAAAGCATGCCCCACGGTGTGCCCAAAATTAAGTGCTTTCCTGATATTATTTTCGGTTAAATCGTTGGCAACAAAATGCTCCTTCACTTTTACCGAGTGACAGATAATTTCCTGTAATATATCATAATTAATATTTTTAGAGTCAAATTCTTTCAACTCTACCAAATGTTCAGAGCTTTTAATCAGGCCATGTTTTATCATTTCAGAAAAACCCGAAATAAAGTTTTCGTTATCGATGGTTTTCAAAAAATCGGTATTAATAATTACTGCAATTGGTTCTTTAAAAGTTCCGACCTCATTTTTTAGTCCGTTAAAATTAATACCTGTTTTTCCGCCCACCGAAGCATCCACCTGAGATAAAAGAGTTGTGGGTACGTTTAGGAAATCGATACCCCGTTTAAAGGTTGTTGCAGCAAATCCGGCCAAATCGGTTAACATTCCACCGCCAACATTTATTAACAGCGATTTGCGGTCGCCACCATTCTTTGAAAGGAACTCCCATATTTTTGCAACCGATTCAATCTTTTTATTGTGCTCGCCAGCCGAAATTACCACCTTTTTAATTCCATTCGTTTTAATGAAAGCTTCGTACTCTGCCCCCCACAGCTTATTAACCGTTTCTTCAGTTGCCAAAAAAACTTTGCCGGCAGGATACTTTTCGACAAAGGGTTGTAGTTCTTGTTCAAGGTTACGGCTGTATATTATCCTCGAATTAATAGTTGAATTTCCCATAAGTAGCTGTTAAATTGCTAAATTGCGCTAAAGTTACAATAAAAATGGTTTTGGGATTTTGAATCTTATCAACCTCTGGCATTTTTAGGTATTTAATAACGGAAAATGAAGATTAATAATAAAAAGAAAGCTGCAAAACTAAAACGCATATTTTTCCTTGTGAGTGTTTTTATTGCACTTGTTGCCTTAATTTTGTTCCTTCTCGATTTCACAATTTATGCCCTTGCAATGGCTGGCGTTTTTTCCTTCTGGTTTTTATATTTTCATGTGGCCGATTACCAGTTTATTGAATATAGCGATGAAAACAACAAAATTATTCTACGCTATTACAAGGCCGTAAAATTTGGCAGAGGAGAATTTAGTTCCATTGAATTTCCACAACAAATTTTGCAAAATGCTTTTTTTGGAGATTCGTTGTTCGGAAAAATGTCTGATTTAACTTTTATCGTAAAAACCAAACGAGGCATTGCTGAATATCCATCGGTTAGTTTATCAGCAGTTTCATTAGAAGACCGGAAGAAAATTCAATCATCGTTAAATAAAATATCAGGTAATTAGTACTCCCTCAAATATCAATGAATAAAACCCTGAAATATCAGATTGCCCTTTCAATGTTACCGGGAATTGGCGAGATTCTGGCACGCAACCTGGTAGCTTATGCTGGAAGTGTGGAAGGAATTTTTTCAGAATCGCAAAAGGCGTTAACAAAAATTCCGGGGATTGGTGAACTAAATGCCAGAAAGATAAAAAACTCAAATGTCCTTCCGCAAGCTGAGAAAGAGATTGAATTTATAGAAAAACACAGAATCAACACATTTTTTTATAATGATGAAAATTATCCCCGGCGATTAAAAAATTGTATTGATGCCCCGGTTATTATTTATACCAAGGGGTATATGAACCTTGATGAACAGCGCGTTATAAGTATAGTTGGAACCCGAAATGCAACCGACTACGGGAAACATGTGATTAATGAAATGGTAAAAGGATTCTCTGAAAGAAATTATAATATTCTTGTGGTAAGTGGCCTGGCGTACGGAATTGATGTTCATGCACACAAGGCGTCAATAAAATACAATGTACCGACACTTGGGGTTGTAGCTCACGGATTGGACATATTGTATCCTTCGCTTCACAGAGATGTGGCAAAAAAAATGCTAAATAATGGAGGATTGGTAACCGACTTCCCAAGTGAAACCAAAATCGATCCATCTAATTTTGTTAAACGAAACCGAATAATAGCCGGGTTGGCTGATGCAACAATTGTAGTTGAGTCGGCAGAAAAAGGTGGTGCCCTGATAACCGCCGATATTGCCTCATCGTACAATCGCGATGTTTTTGCATTTCCTGGAAGAGCCGGTGATACCTACTCGAAAGGGTGCAACAAGCTTATAAGAAATAACGGGGCAACATTAATTCAGGGAATCGATGACCTTGAATATTTTATGGGATGGGAAAATAACACAAAGGAAAAAGTTACTCAGCCGAGCCTGTTTGTCGATTTAAATGCTGACGAGCAGAAAGTTGTGGATTTACTTCAAAAGAAAGGAGAATTATTTATCGACCAGATTTCTTCTGAAATGGAACTGCCTGTCAGCCGGATTTCTTCCATGTTACTAAACCTGGAATTCAAAAATATACTGGAAGCTTTACCCGGTAAAATGTATAAGTTGAGGTAATGAATTGATTTTTCTACTTTTGCACCATGAAAAAAACATTCGAGCAACTAAAAGTAGCCAAATCCATATTAAAAGCTTTGGACTATATTGGGTTTAAAGAACCAACTCCAATTCAGCAACGTGCAATCCCTAAAATAAATTCAGGAATCAATATTGTTGGTGTGGCCCAAACCGGCACAGGGAAAACAGCTGCATACTTATTGCCACTTTTAACCAAACTCCGTAAACCCGAAGGAGTTGATCCAAGGGTAGTAATATTGGTTCCTACCCGTGAACTTTCCATTCAGGTTGGTGAGGATATTGAGGAACTGACAGCATACTCAGAATTACGACATGCTGCTATTTTTGGAGGAATTGGCTGGACAAAGCATGCTGCATTACTTGAACCGGGAATAGATATTTTGGTTGCTACACCCGGGCGTTTATGGGATCTATATCAGGCAGGGGCGTTACGTTTAAAAAAAATAAAATATCTTGTTATCGACGAAGCCGACCGTATGCTCGATATGGGTTTTATGCCCCAGTTAAGTCAGTTGCAGGAGATAATCCCGGCCCGAAGGCAAAACCTCCTATTCTCGGCCACCTTTTCAGAAAATATTGAAAAACTGGCAGAAGAGTTCCTCGATTATTACGAGAAAATGGAGATTGCCCCTTCTGCAACTCCGGTAGCACAGGTAACACAAACTGCATACAAAGTACCCAACTACCGTACAAAATTAAACCTGATTAAACACCTCCTAGAAGACGAAGAGAAATTCTCGCGTGTTATTATTTTTGTAAAAACGAAAGAGCATGCCGATGGTGTTTTTAAGGTCATTCAGCGAAAAACGGAAGGAGAAAAGCGAATTTTACATTCCAATAAAGCACAAAACACCCGGATAAACTCAATACAAGCCTTTAAAAGTGGCGAGGTACGGATTCTGATTACCACCGATGTTTCGGCACGTGGAATGGATGTAAGCCAGGTAAGCCATGTAATTAATTTTGATTTGCCTAACGATTACGACGACTATATTCACCGTATTGGACGGACTGCCCGTGCAGGGAACAGAGGCGATGCGATAACATTAATTGATCAGGCAGCCGAATGGCACTGGGAAAAAATTGAAAGTCTGATGCGTCAGAAGATTGAATTACAGGAGTTGCCTGAAGAAGTGGAAGTGGTTGAAACTGAATTTAAAGAAAACCAGGATCAGCTTCGTGAAATTGACCGGCAGCGTAAAATCGATGACCCGACGTACCAGGGAGCCTTTCACCAAAAGAAACGAAAAGGTTCATCGAAACGTTCGTTCGAAGATAAATTTCAACGAACCAAAGAACGGCAAAAAAGAAAGAAAAGAAGGAGGTAAGATACCAACAAAAAAGGGAAGCAAATGCTTCCCTTTTCTGATATAAGTTTCAGAGTTATCTTTCTACTTTTTGCCTTGATGAATAGTTAATGTTTAATGCCGCCGATTTCCGCAATTCCTGCTTCACATCATTAACAATACCCATTTTTGTATTCTCATCAATTTTTAATGAAGTAACCATAAATGGTTGTTCAGCCTCTTCCCTTGCTTCACGTTCGGCAATAACATAATCCTGTACTTCGCCTACAGTTGCAAATTGGTCGTTTAGCTGAATACGCGGTGCTTTACCAAAAATTTTCTGATGCATTGGCAGTGGTTCACCAATGTAAATATAACTTACCAAAGATTTCTTTTCAAGCTTACTTAATTCGGTAGCCTGAGGAAGTCTCATCCTTACTTTATAAGTTACTTCACGCATAGTGGTACTAACCATAAAAAAGAACAGCAGCATGAACACAATATCAGGCAAAGATGCTGTTGAAATTGGAGGTAATTCCTTTCCTCCGTCTTTTCTAAACTTGCTCATAATCTATTCTTTTAAATGTTTTTACCTTTAGGTTCGGCTTCAGATATTTTCTGAGGATATATCTTTTTAATCGCTCTTTGTTGTTCGTCATCAAGCTCATTATAAGCTTTTCCCCATTTCTCTTTCGCCAGTTCGTCTCTTAGTTCATTAATGGCAGCAACCAGTTCGTTTTGAACAGCGAGATACGTGCCGTATTGAGTATCCAAATCATTACGTAATGAAATAACCCCTTTCGTAACCATTACTTCACCGAAGAATGGTACTTCTATTGGTTCTTTCTCAGGCAGATTCTCGTCGTTATACGGATTTTTGAGAAATTCTTTTGCCCTTTCACGTAAATTGTCAATACTTTCGTATTCTAATTCCACCAGCAGATCGTTATTTTTATTTACAAGAACAACAAACACGTTACGTTCTTTAATTTGTTGATCGTCGTCTAATTGTTCTTTGTCAACCCACTGCGGAAGCTTTCTTCTTAAACCGCTGTCAACGTCCATCGTGGTTGTTACCAGGAAAAAGATTAGCAACATGAATGCAATATCTGCCAACGATGCTGCCGGTATTTCAGGTATTTTTCTAGCCATAATTAATTTTCCTGTTTTATTACCACGATTACTGTTATTTAAATAAACGGGTTACCGGTGCAAGTACAATCGATAAAATTGCTAATGCAAGCAAAATATAAGTTGCATATAAACCGGTATCCACCATTTTTGCTACACTCTCGTTTAAAGTTCCGTCGTTAATAAATTTATCGACACCAATAAATTGTGGTATTTCATTCGAAGCCAATAAATATGAAATTAACGCAACTGCAGCCATAAAGGCAAGGGAGATTATTCCACCTTTTGCAGCTTTTTTATCTGTTACCGTATGGTACAGCCCTGCAAGGATTGCAACACCTGCACCGACAGCAATAAGTATGTAGGCCCAAATTAAATTGGAGTTAACCCAACTATTCATTGCAGGATCGGTATCTACTTCTTCGTTAATATTTACAACTAACGAAACAATAAGAATGGCCGAAACAATGAGAAGGACCCACAAGATTATGGTAACTATTTTTCCTGTTTTACTCATTTTTTCTACTCCTATTTTTTCATATTGTGTTTAACTAACAAGTCTAATAACGAAATGGAAGCATCTTCCATATTGTTAATAATGCTATCGATTTTAGCAACACAATAGTTATAGAAAATCTGAAGAATAATTGCAACAATAAGACCTGTTACAGTTGTAATCAAAGCTACTTTAATACCACCTGCAACAAGTGAGGGAGAAATGTCACCTGCAACCTCGATTGCATCGAATGCACCAATCATACCAATTACTGTACCCATGAAACCAAGCATCGGTGCAAGTGCAATAAACAGTGCAATCCAGCTTAATCCTTTTTCGAGAAGACCAGCCTGAACACCGCCATAGGAAATAATTGATTTTTCTACTACATCGATACCATGATCTGCCCTGTCGAGCCCCTGGTAGAAAATACTTGCCACAGGTCCTCGAGTTGTGCGGCATACGTCTTTTGCTGCTTCAACACCTCCGTTTTCCAAAGCATCTTCAACTTTAGCCAACAATTTTTTGGTGTTGCTTGTAGCAAGGTTAAGGTAAAGAACTCTTTCAATCGCAAAAGCCAAACCTAAAATTAAGGCAATTAATACGAAAGACATGAAAGTTGGTCCACCTTCAATAAACTTTTGTTTTAACTGGCTGTGTAACGATTTCCCTTCTTCTTCAGCTGCAGCAGCTTCTTCTTCAGGGTCAGCAGTTATATCTACCTGCTCGGTAGCTGTCTCAGTTGCAGCTGCTTCTTCTTCCTGAGCAACCACAGCATTTGATGCCATAAAAAACAGCATCCCAAATACGGCTATTAACGCGAATAGTCTTTTCATAATTGATTTGAATTTTAATTAATAATCTCTTTGATTTGTATTGATTTTTGTTTTAAACTTTTTCTTACCCTACAAAAAATATGCCTTTATAATTATTCTTTTTTTTATCTCTTCAACATATTCTCTCTTCTGCGGAGAGAGGGGGATTCGAACCCCCGGTACCGTTTCGCGGTACACACGCTTTCCAGGCGTGCCAGTTAAGCCACTCCTGCACCTCTCCAGTAATTTTACTGGTATTTCAAAAAACGAGGGCTGCAAATTAATAAAAAAATACGAAAAAGAAACAGTGCTATTCACTAATTTCCCCTCGCAAGCTTTTATTGAGGTACATTTTAATTTCCTTTGTTTTTAAACCTTGTCCCAACAAAAACATTAGTTTGGTAATGGCTGCTTCGGTTGTCATATCCTTGCCCGATACAACTCCGGCATTAAGTAACTCCAAACTGGTTTGATATTGGCCCATAACCACTTTACCCCCCTCGCACTGCGTAATATTAAGGATAACTATCCCCTTTTTAATTGCTCTTTTAATACAGTTAATTAACCATCTAGATGTTGGAACATTACCCGAACCAAAGGTTTCCAGCACAACACCTTTTAAGCCCGGAATATTTAATATTGAGTTAAAAACCTGCTGATTAATACCGGGGAAAATCTTAAGTATCACTACATTATCGTCGAAATTGGTATTTACTTTAATAATTCCCTTATTTTCAGGATGATAAATAAATTCTGAACTATATTTTATATCTACTCCGGCAACTGCCAATTCAGGATAATTCACCGAACGGAAAGCACTAAAAAGTTCAGCATCGCGCTTTAGTGTTCTGTTTCCACGGTACAATTTAAAATCGAAATAAATACATACTTCAGGAACCATACTTATTCCATCTTTTTTTGCTGCTGCAATTTCAACTGCGGTTATCAGATTTTCTTTACCATCAGTTCGGAGTGTGCCAATGGGCAGTTGCGAACCGGTAAAAATTATGGGTTTATCGAGATTTTCGAACATATAACTCAATGCCGAAGCGGTATAAGCCATTGTATCTGTTCCGTGCAAAACTACAAAACCATCGTATTTACTATAGTTTCGTTCAATGGTTCGGGCAATTTTTAACCAGGTGGCCGGATTCATATTCGATGAATCGAGTGCCGGTGAAAAAGTTACAGAATTAATAATAAAATCGAACTTCTTAAGTTCCGGTACGACTTCAATTATTTTTTCGAACTTAACCGGGAAAAGGGTTCTGTTTTGCGGATGTTGAACCATCCCAATTGTACCACCCGTATAAATTATTAATATCGATGTTTTTGTGGATACTTTTTTCCCCATAATTGATAAAAATTACAGATGTGCAATTTATCAAATTTCGAACAAATTACGGGCATTTAAAGTAGTTATTTCGGCTACCTGTTCAAGTGATGTGTTAAATATTTCTGAAATTTTTTGTCCGATGAAAATAAGATATGACGATTCATTTCTTTTTCCACGTTTTGGAACAGGCGCCAGGTAAGGAGAATCGGTTTCTAAAACAAGATTTTCCAGCCGTACTGTTTTAATTACTTCTCCAAGACTACTGTTTTTAAAAGTAACCACACCTCCAATTCCGAGCAAAAAACCCAAATCAACTACTTTTTGGGCCTCGGTCTCATTACCTGAGAAGCAATGAAATATACCTTTTAAACTACCATCCTGTTCTTCTTTCACAATCGCATAGGTTTCTTCGAAAGAGTCTCTTACATGAATAACAATGGGCAGTTGTCTGGATTTTGCCAGCTTAACCTGATGCCTGAATGCATCCTTTTGCTCATTAATAAACTTTTTATCCCAGTACAAATCAATGCCAATTTCGCCTATACCATAAAATTTTCTCTTTTCGAGCCAATACTCCACCGCATGCAATTCTTCTTTATAATCCTCTTCAACCGAAGTAGGATGTAATCCCATAAGCGGATAACATAAATGAGGGTATGCATCGGATAAATCCAACAGATGCTTGATAGATCCGGAATCAATATTTGGTAAAATAATTTTTTTTACTCCATTATCGTAAGCTCTTTGAAGTGCCTCTTCACGATCGTGAAGAAAGTCTTCTGAATATATATGAGAATGTGTATCAATCAACATAAAACAAAATTTCGACAAATGTAAAAAAGTGTTTTGTCCTGACTGGTAATTTTATTTTACCTAAAGATTAAATTTAACATTGACTCCTAAATTATTGTTAGGATAAAAAAAAATCCGCAGGATATCCTGCGGATTTTCAACCATTTATTTATGTATTCATATAATCAGACAACTCCCTGTGCGAGCATTGCCTCAGCAACTTTTACAAAACCACCAACATTTGCTCCTTTCACGTAATCAACTTTATTGCCACTTTTACCATAATTCACACAGGTTTGGTGAATATCTTTCATGATGCCTTTTAATCTTGCATCAACTTCTTCACGCGGCCAGTTAATGCGCATACTGTTTTGCGACATTTCGAGGCCCGAAACAGCAACTCCGCCAGCATTAACTGCTTTACCCGGTGCATAATCGATATTTGCACCCAGGTAATCAACAGCTTCGGCCGTACAACCCATATTCGATGCTTCGACCAACATTGTACAACCATTTTTAACCAGTTCTTTTGCATCAACCAAGTCAACTTCGTTTTCTGTTGCACAAGGCACAGCTAAATCAACCGGCACCTCCCACGGACGTTTATCGGAAAAAAACCCGGCACCAAATTCCTGTGCATATGGTTCAACAATATCGTTATTGGTTGCTCGCAATTCCAACAAATAATCTACTTTATCGCCTGATATTCCCTCCTTGTCGTAAATATAACCATCGGGACCTGATATGGTGACAACTTTACCTCCCAACTCGTTAATTTTCAGAATGGCACCCCAAGCAACGTTTCCAAAGCCCGAAACCGATACAGTCTGTCCTTCAATATCTTTTCCGATACGCTGCAACATGTGTTGGGCAAAGTAAACAGCTCCAAAACCTGTTGCTTCGGGGCGAATTAAACTACCTCCCCACGCTAAACCTTTTCCGGTTAAAACTCCGGTAAATTCATTTTTTAACCTTTTATACTGACCAAACAGGTATCCTATTTCGCGTCCTCCAACTCCAATATCTCCTGCCGGAACATCGGTGTTTGGCCCTATATGGCGATACAATTCGGTCATAAACGACTGGCAAAAACGCATAATTTCAGCATCGGTTTTTCCTTTAGGGCTAAAATCGGAACCACCTTTGCCACCACCCATGGGTAAAGTTGTTAAACTGTTTTTAAAGGTTTGTTCGAAACCCAAAAACTTTAAAATGCTCAGTGTTACGCTGGCATGGAAACGCAGTCCGCCTTTATATGGCCCCAGGGCTGAGTTAAATTCAACACGGTAACCACGGTTTATCTGCACCTCTCCCCTATCGTTGACCCATGGTACACGAAACATGATAACGCGCTCCGGCTCAACCATTCTTTCCAGAATTTTTGCCTTTTGGTAACGGGGATTCTTACTGTAAAAATCCCAAACTGAACCAATCACTTCTTCAACTGCCTGGTGAAATTCATGTTCCCCCGGACTCTTTCTCACCAAACTTGCAATGAATTCATTTATATCTGTTTTCATCTCATTATAATTTAAAATTTTTCAAAGGTATTCGATGTAACTCGCTTATAATTCCTCTACTGTGTATAAAAAACTTATATGCTCGTTTTATCTCTTTTAATTAAAAAATTAACAGGCCAAAGGTAGGTAACTTAATACTGAAAAAACAAGGACTCTGTTGAGATTTGACAAAAACATTAAACATTGAATATCAGCAACTTAAAATCAACAAAAAGATGTTAAAAAACAGGGTGTGACAATCGTCAGGAAATTGGGGATAAAAAAAGGTGATTGATCACTGGTTATCGCCTATTCCAATCCTTGGTCCTGATTACCCGAGACACCTCCATTTTAATTGACAAACAGGACAAAAAAAGCCCTTCCCGAACGAGAAGAGCTTTTTAATAATTTATATTTTGAGCTGATTTTTACATCATACCGCCCATGCCGCCACCCATTCCGGGAGCGCCACCGCCCATTGGCATAGCAGGAGTTTCTTCTTTCTCTTCAACAATTACTGTTTCGGTAGTTAAGAACATACCGGCAATTGAAGCTGAATTTTCCAATGCAATGCGGGTAACTTTTGCAGGATCGATAACACCTGTTTCATACAGATTCTGGTATTCGTCAATGCGCGCGTTATAACCAAAGTCGCCTTCGCCTTCTTTAATTTTTTGAGCTACAACTGCACCTTCTTTACCTGCGTTTATAACAATCTGACGAAGTGGTTCTTCAATAGCACGTTTGATAATATCAATACCTGTTGTTTCATCATCGTTATCGCCTTTTAAGTTTACCAATGCATCAACAGCACGCATGTAAGCAACGCCACCTCCAGGAACAATTCCTTCTTCAACAGCAGCACGGGTTGCATGCAGTGCATCATCAACACGGTCTTTCTTCTCTTTCATCTCAACTTCCGAAGCTGCACCAACATAAATTACAGCAACACCACCGGCCAATTTAGCCAAACGTTCCTGCAGTTTTTCTTTGTCGTAGTCTGAAGTTGTAGTTTCAATTTGTTTTTTAATCTGACCAACACGTGCAGCAATTGCATCCTGTTCGCCTGCACCATTTACAATAGTAGTATTTTCTTTGTCAACTGTAATTTTTTCAGCTTGCCCGAGCATGTCAATTGTTGCCTGCTCCAATTTCATACCCGTTTCTTCGGTAATTACTGTACCGCCGGTAAGAATTGCAATGTCTTCCAACATCTCTTTTCTTCGGTCACCGAATCCGGGAGCTTTAACAGCACAAACTTTTAACGAACCACGCAAACGGTTAACAACTAATGTTGCCAACGCTTCACCATCTATATCTTCAGCAATAATCATTAAAGGCTTTCCTGTTTGAGCAGTTGCTTCCAGTACAGGAAGAAGATCTTTCATGGTGCTGATTTTCTTATCGTGAATAAGAATGAAAGGACTTTCAAGGTCGGCTAACATTTTTTCAGCGTCGGTAATAAAATAAGGAGAAATATAACCACGGTCGAATTGCATACCTTCTACTACATCAACATAAGTATCGGTACCTTTCGATTCCTCAATTGTAATAACACCTTCTTTGTGTACTTTTTTCATTGCTTCAGCAATCAAACCTCCAATTACAGAGTCGTTGTTTGCCGATACTTTTGCAACTGATTCAATTTTAGCATAATCGTCGCCAATGGTTTGTGCCTGGTCTGCTATGCTGTTAACAACAGCTTCAACTGCTTTATCAATACCTCGCTTCAGGTCCATTGGATTTGCACCTGCCGTAACGTTTTTCAAACCTACGTTTACGATTGACTGAGCCAACACTGTAGCAGTTGTTGTTCCGTCACCTGCATCGTCACCGGTTTTAGAAGCAACCTCTTTTACCATTTGTGCTCCCAAATTTTCGAAAGCATCGCTTAACTCAACCTCTTTTGCAACAGTAACACCGTCTTTTGTAATCTGAGGTGCACCAAATTTTTTCTCGATAACAACGTTACGGCCTTTAGGCCCTAAAGTAACTTTTACAGCGTCGGCCAATTGGTCAACTCCGCTTTTCAACATATCTCGTGCGTCAATGTCGAATTTAATTTCTTTTGCCATTTTGTTTTATTCTTTTTTGATTTGATTATTCGATTAAATATCGGATTACGACATTTATACTTTTTTACCTGACTTTATGCTAAGGCATACCTAAACTAAGCCAGGAATTTTCAAGCCAGAAATTCACTTCATTATTCTGCCATAGTAGTTTATTAAAACTAATTTCAAAAATCGACACCTTTCTTTATCATATTTTATGCCAACCATAGATTTTTTAAGGTATCGGCAAAAACAGAGACAAAATTACACTTCATGAAAATAAAAATCAAGAGAAAACTCAGCAAAACAACTGTTTCTCAAACTATTACACCGATTGACAGTGTCTGTGACATGGTGGCAGGAACGGAACCATTAAGTCAGTAACAGTCTAAAATTTTAATCGACCAATTGTATAATATTTTCAAATAATCGAAACTATTGATTCGCAGATAGCGTATACATATTTGTTTAAAAGCTAATTAACCTATCTTTTTTTTAAAGATTAAAATTGTATTACGGACACATTAAAATTAAAGCCATGAAACTAAAAACATTCTTTTGGATTGGATTGTTGCTAATCCCCTTTATTGCATGCGAAGAAATTGATGCACCAACCTCAAAAATTGGTTCAGAGCTCAATGTAAACATCCCGTTAACAGCTATTGATTTAAAATCGGCACAACACGAATCAACTTATTCTTTTTCTGGTACAAGTACTTTCTCGTTAAAAGACTGCAATGAATTTAAGAACTGCATGTTTAAGATTAAAGAAATTATATCTGAAACCGGGCATGTTTTAACTTTTCAGGAGATTAACCAGGGAAATGAAATTGAAACGTTGCAATTGTTATGGGGGTATAAAAGTCAATCGGGTATAGTATATAATATGCAGGCACCTATTGATATTTCTTCTGAAAACGGCCAGCTAAATGATAATGAAATTGATTTTGACCTAAGTAGTTCAGTAGCCCCACTTATTCAAAATATGAATAACGATCCTGCATGTTGCTTTATATTAACAGTAAGCGGTACATCGAATTTTGATATTACTTCAACAGCAAGGTTAAAATT
>JBDLJS010000032.1:0-38893 GCA_039714235.1 Bacteroidota bacterium
TGGATGAAAAAGGTTGCTGCCGAAAAAGATGTTTCCGTGGTTGGAAGTTTGATTATTAAAGAAGAAGGAAAAACGTTTAACCGGGCGCTATGGGTTTTTCCCGATGGCCGAATTGAAAAATACGACAAACGCCACCTTTATACAATGGGGCAGGAGCACCATCATTATTCGCCGGGCAAGGATAAAATAATTGTAGAATTTAAAGGATGGAAATTTTGCCCGCAGATTTGTTACGACCTCCGTTTCCCGGTATGGGCAAGAAACCAGGAAGATTACGATGTGCTTTTTTACATGGCCAACTGGCCTTCGGCACGTCACCATGTTTGGAAAAACCTGTTAATTTCAAGGGCTATTGAAAATCAATCATATTGTTTTGGGATTAACCGGACAGGAACCGACGGAACCGGCCTGAAATATTTAGGAGATTCGGCAATGATTACTCCAAAAGGCTATGCCAATTTTATGGGTGAAAAAGAAAATGTAAAGACCTTTGAAATTTCATATACCGAACTTCATAACTTTAGAAACAGCTTTCCGCTTTTAAACGACAAGGACAATTTTCAAATTATTTATTAGTCAGCATTATAAAAGCAACTAAGATTTTAGTTGACATAATCAGCAGTAAATGAGAGTGTTGTGTTTTTTATTATAGATTTAACTAATATTTTAGTTTGAAAACTAAAAATTTAGTTATATCTTTGTTCCATCCATCATGATGAAAAAGATTGTCGCTACGAAGCAAGTAACTGGTAGTGTTTTCTGAACGGTAAAAATTAGAATTATTAACCAGTAATCTTTAAAGTCATGGAATTAAAAAAAACGCCGAAGGCAAATCTGGAAAACAAACGGAATACATTTTTTCTGTTTGGTTTAGTTGTAGCACTTGCACTTACATTACTTGCATTTGAATGGACCACAAAGCCCGCTAAAGCAGAGTCGCTGGGAACTCTGAATACGCAGGAAGTTGAAGAAGAAATTATCCCGATTACACGTGAACCTGAAGTAAAACCTCCGCCGCCACCACCGCCTCCTAAGGTTGCCGAAGTTTTAAATATTGTTGAAGATGATGAAGAAATTGAGAATGAGCTTGATATTGAAGATACGGGGGCAGACGATGAAACAATGATTGATGTTCCTCCAATGGTTGAAGTAGCAGAGGAAAAGGAAGTTGAAGATAAGATATATTTTAATATTATTGAGGAACCTGCTGAGTTTCCGGGGGGGGCAAAGGCATTGTATTCATATATAAGTAAAGAGGTTAAATATCCCGTAGTTGCTCAGGAAAACGGAATACATGGGAAAGTTTATGTAAAATTTGTTGTAAATGAACAAGGGAAAGTCGGCGACGGACAAATTATGCGCGGAGTCGATCAGTCGTTGGACAAAGAAGCATTACGTGTTATAAACAGCCTGCCCGATTTTAAACCCGGGAGGCAACGGGGAAGACCTGTAAAGGTTTATTATAATGCTGTTATCAATTTCACATTACAGTAATTATCCAAAGATGTACGATTTATAATTCATTAACCAAAAGAAAAATGTCATGAGAGTTTTAAAATTGTTGGTTCTGTTATTTTTTCTGATCCCGGTAGCTGCACTCAATTCAGGGGCCCAGGAAACAGTTAAAAAGAAAGGCGATGTTTATTTAACGCCAGAGGTAATGCCTGAGTATCCCGGGGGGAATGAAGGATTGACCAGTTTTATTATGAAGAACGTAAATTACCCGGAGCAAGCTAAAAAAGAAGGTATCACTGGTAAAGTTTTCGTCAGTTTTATCATCGATAAGCAAGGAAAAGTTACAAAGGTAAAGGTTGAAGAAAGTGTTCACACATTACTTGATAACGAGGCCGTTCGCGTTGTAAAACTAATGGACAAATGGACACCCGGAAAAGAAAAAGGCAAGCCGGTTAAAGTGCAATATACATTACCTATTAATTTTGCCCTGAGTTAGTCTTTTTTCCGTCGTACCTAAATATTTAGTTGTTCGACTAAGTGTTTAGGTATGGTTTTTGTGATCTCATAACTCAAGTCTAATAATCTAAAAGTCTGAAATATGAAGGAACTGACAAAAGCTGAAGAACAGGTAATGCAACTTCTCTGGAGGCTGGAAAAAGCATTTGTAAAAGATATTATAGAGCAAATGCCCGTTCCAAAACCCGCGTACAATACGGTTTCTACCATTATTCGCATTTTAGAGAAAAAAGGATTTGTGGGGCACAATGCTTACGGAAAAACCCACGAGTATTTTCCTCTTATTTCGAGAAAAGAATACACCCGCACTTTTATGACGAATTTTATGCGGAATTATTTTAGCGGCTCTTTTCAGGAAATGGTTTCGTTTTTCGCAAAGGAAGATAACATGAGCTTGTCGGAACTGGACGACCTGATGGAAGATGTAAAACGCGATTTGGAAAACGATAATTCTGAAACCGATGAACAGCGCAGTTAATTTTATCCTGGAATCGGGGGTAAGCCTGGCATTGCTCTCGCTAATTTATTTGTTGTTTTTACGAAGAGAGACCTTCTTCAAATCGAACCGTTTGTTTTTATTGGTTTCGCTGTTGTTTTCGGTTATATTGCCATTCCTGAAATTCAGGATTTATGAGTCACAACCCATGTTGTTGCCCGAAGTTACTGTTACTCCATATTTTAATTTATTGGAAGCTGTAACGGTTTACGGCCAGGATTTATCAGGAACGGTGGTGCAAACCATCAGCTCAAGCCAGGTAATTGTTTTAATCTATTTAACCGGATTGCTTTTTTTCTTTTCCCGGTATATTTTTCGCATTGGCCAAATTGTGTTGTTGATTGCCAATAATAAAACTCAAAAATCGGGACCATTCAGATTTGTTTATTTGAATAAAGATATAATTCCGTTTTCGTTTCTGAATTACGTATTTATAAATCCTGCTAAAAAAGATAATGAGGGATGCGACAAAATTATTGCACACGAACTGGAACACATTAAACAAGGGCATACTTACGATGTTTTAATACTTGAAATCCTAACTATCTTCCAATGGTTTAATCCGTTTATGTGGCTACTGAAAAGGGTTATTCGCGAAAACCACGAATTCCTGGCAGACTCAGCTGTGTTAAACTCAGGAATTAGTGCAGTAAAGTATAAGCAACTTCTGTTAAATCAATCAGTTGGGATGGAATTGAAGCTGGCCAATAATTTTAACTCTTCATTGATTTATAAACGCATAAAAATGATTTCCAGGATTCGTTCATCGAGGTTTGCAAACCTGAAATACTTTTTTGGTATAATAACAGTTCTGGCTTTGCTGGCTGCTTTTGCTTGTGAAAAAGAGGAGAGTATTGAAATGGTTTTGGACAATGAGACCACCGAAATGCGTATTTCGTTTTTGGGAGAAAAGTTAAGAATAGAAGCCAACACTGCCGACCTGAGCCGGTTAAAAAGAATGTTTTTCGATAACATAAAACTGGAATCAGACAGTCTGGGAAATCTGTTTTTTGTGAATTCTCAAAAAACTCACAGGATATTAGACGAAGGTGAAAAAATTTACACACTGGCTGATAAAATGCCTGAATTCCAGGGTGGTGACGAAGCTTTACGCGATGTTATTGCAAATTCAGTCAAATATCCCGAATATGCAGTTGAAAAAGGAATTCAGGGTAAGGTTTATGTAACATTCGTAGTATCGAAATACGGAGAAGTTGCCAACTGTGAAACAGCCCGTGGTATTGATGAATCATTGGATAATGAAGCGGTAAGGGTTATAAATGATTTACCAAACTGGATACCCGGAACCATAAAAGGAGAACCCGTAAATGTAAGATACACCGTTCCGATTAATTTTAAATTAGGTCACCGGAAACTAAATGATGATTTAAAACCAATGAATCCCAAAGTAGTTAGTTAATAAATATTACTAATCATTCCCGCGAAGGCGGGAATCTGTTGCTAACTACAAATTCCTTTTTTGTGCAGGAATGTCAACTAAATTAAAACCAGAGTATGAAAATCAAAAAGCACTTATTATTCCTTTTCAGCCTAACTATCTTTATTTTTTCGTTTACAAATTGTAATAAACATAAAAATAACTTTCCCGTTGTAATCGATTTTTCAACCAAGGAAGCTCGTGACGAATTTTCAAAACTAGAACTAGATTCTCTGTACATTAATTTGTTAAACACGGTTACCAATGAACAGGAAGGGGATACATTGTATCAGCGTTGGCTCGATTTTAATTCCCAATTAGCGGATACTGTCAAAGCAAATAATTTTAACTGGGGAACAAAAGATTCTTCTGTAATTATATGGAACAGAGTTTATTGTGCCGAAAATGGAAAAATAGAATATTATTTATATAACATTGTTGATTCGACAATCAGCCAGGACCAAAAAGTAGCTTATGGGGCATTTATTAAAACGAAATTGCCATTATTAAAATATAATGTTCAAAGAGAATATAAGTACGCCCAGTGTGGATCGTGGCGTCATTATACTTATTAAAAATTTAAGTCATGAAAATCAAAATATTCTATTCTGTATTATTAATTATTATTCCCTTTATTTTATTCTCACAAGAACAAATTGATTTGTTAATCCTGAATAAAAATTACAATCAGGCACTTATTGAAATTAATAACATAATCTATAAGAATCCATCGGCAGAATTGTACCTGAAAAAAGGGATTGTTCAACAAAATTTGCAGGATTACCAGCAGGCTTTGCAGTCGTATACCAGCGGTTTGCAATACGATCCTAAATATACAGAGTTACTCGAACAGTCAGCAGAGTGTTTGGCTATTCTAGGTAATAATCCCGATGCCATTTCATATTACAAACAGGCTTTTGAATTAGATACGAATAACCTGGTAACTGCTGCAAAATTGGGGCGTGTGTACATTAACACCAAAGATTACAAAAATGCGTATAACATATTTTCCCGGATTTACGCCAACGACTCAACCAATGTTTATTGGAACAAACAATTGGCATACTGCTCGTTTCGTATATTTAAAAGAGAACAGGCAGTTTATTTGTACGAAAAAGTATTGGAAGCCAATCCACGCGATTATGGAACATACAGCAACTTAATTCATGCTTACAACTGGAAAAAACAAGGAAATGAAATTATGGCAACCATCGATAAGGGTTTGCAGCAATTTCCCGGCGATTCGGAATTAATTTTTGAGCGTGCCAGTTTCTTTTTCAGAACAAAAAGGTATGGCCCGGCAATGTTGCAGTTCGAAAAGTACATGGATGCTGGTGGTAAATTACCGTACGAAACCATGATGAATTACGGAATTAGTGCCTATTTTGCAGAATATACCAATAAAGCTTTGGAAATATTTAACGACCTTTTCCGGATGAACCCGAACGATGCAATTGTAATGTATTATCAGAGCTTATGTTATAAGAATTTGAAGAATTTCGAAGAATCGGAAAAGTTAATGCAATGGGCAATCGAATCTTCTACACCCAATTATGTCTCTGAAATGTATCATCATCTGGGGCAAATACTGGGGCAGCAACGGAAGTTTGAAGAATCGGTGGTTGCGCTGGAAAAAGCATACGAGCTAAATCCTCAAAAACATGAAATTCTGTTTGAAATAGCCACAACTTACGAAGAATTTAATTCGAACAAAACCATGGCATTAAACTATTACCGGATTTATCTGAAAGAAGCAGGAGAGGAGGGAAAAAATATTATTTATGCTCTCGACCGGATTGAAAAAATAAAGGAAGATCTGTTTTTTGAAGAGTAAAAGGCAAGATCGCTGACAAATGACTAACCTTTTCCTGTTTTCTCCCTCACAAGGTTTGCCAGCTGAACGCGGCTTTTAACTCCTGTTTTTGTGAAAATACGGTGATTATGGTCTTTTACTGTTTGCAGGGTAATAAATAATTTATCGGCAATAGCTTTGTTACTGTGGCCTGCACAAATTTCTGCAACAATCTCCACCTCCCTTTTCGAAATCTCGTAAAAATTGCAAAAATCATTAAAATCAATATTTTCAGCAGATTGATTCTCGATGGTATTTGCCAGCTTAATCCGAACTGGAATAAAAGTACTTACTGCAAACAGAAATATGATAGAAATGCAAGTGGACACATAATCAAATAAATCGAAAAAACTCATGATACCCGAATAGACCATAACACCACCCACATAATAAAAAGCCCAGTTTTTACTGAAACCGGTTTCTTTAATTAAGTGAGCACTTTTTTTTGTAATAAAAAATGGTATCAGAAAAATAATATGAATGATAAGGTTTAATACGAGAAAGATTCGCACAATAAAAAGATCCGTATTTTCAGGAATGAGTAAAATCTTTTTATGAATGAGAAAAGACAGGATGAATACAATAATTAAAAATCCGGGGAAGTAACTGGCAGCAAATAACCGGGCAACTTTATACCCGTTAAGGTTAAATCCGAATTTTAGTAACATAAACCAGCTTACCAGCAAAAAAGGAATACCAATTACTGGGATAAAAAAGGCGAGTTTTGAAGCGATTTCGGGATTCAGGTTCAGGTCACCGATAACTTCTCGTAAAACCATGTTTCCCCATATTCCGTAGATAAAAAATGAAAATAAAAATACTTGCTGGTACAATAAAATCGATAAAACCGGCTTTTTACAAACCTGGTAAAGCTGGAACGAAACAAGGATTCCGATTACAGCCATCCCGGCAGAAATAATAAAAGTTGCGATATACGACAGGTTTTCAATCCACATTTGCATTTCAACTTAAGTAGTGTTGTACAATATTACAAACTCCTTGTATTTACAACTACCTACGAAAGTAGTGAATTTACAAAATCCAACTTTGGTAGGAAGGATTTTTTTAGGATATGATGTACTTTCGAATTGACAATGTTCAGTTAAACAATTTAAAATTTATAAAAATGGAAAGTGAAAAGTATTATAACCTGGTTCCTTCGGTAGGGGGAAGTTTTGGTTACGGATGGAGAAAAATGTTTCAGAAAGCATTTTTACCTTTACTGGTTGCAGTAATTATTGTTGGTCTTTTGCAAGGTCCGTCAGCCGGATTAAAATTTGATGGCAACGAATTTGATTTTCCTTCATTAATATTCTTGCCAATTGCCCTTTTTGCGCTGGCGTATGCGTTTCTTTTTTACCCCATTATTCAGTATGGCGAAAAATATTTATTCTTAAAAGCCATGAGGGATGACGAAGCGGATCTGAAATTGTTATTCGAAGGATTTAAAACCAAATACCTGAATATTGTTCTGGCAAACTTGATTGTTTTTGCATTGGCGGGTATTGGTTTTGTAATGTTAATTGTCCCTGGAATTATTGTGGTTTGCCGACTGGCATTTACGCCTTACCTCGTTATGGATAAAGACATGGATGCCATGAAAGCCGTAGAAAAAAGCTGGCAAATGACCCGTGGTCATGGTTGGCAAATTTTTGCAATGGGTATAATCTCTTTCTTTGTTGCAATAGCTGGTCTGCTGGTTATGATTTTTGGGATTCTAATTTCAATTATGTGGATACATGCAGCATTTGCTTCAATGTACCAGGCCGTTTTAAACCAAAACGAGGAAGAGAACCCAATTCCTATTTTAGGAGTTAATGAAGAATAATTAAAAAACAAGTTCAAGTATCATTAAGCCCGTAATTTTTCGGGCTTTTTGTTTTTATGTGAACATCTTTATGTATTTTGGAACACCAATTTTTTTTACATGAAGAAACTGTTTTTTTTGTTGCTAATTATTTTTGCAGGAATGACGGTAGATGCTCAGTATTTTCAAACAGGGCAGGATCCGGCATCAATAAAGTGGCGACAGATAAATACTGAAAACTTCCAACTTATTTATCCCGATTATTTCGAATTACAAGCACAAAAACTTGCATACACACTTAAAAAAGTTTATAAATATGGGAGTTATACTTTGAACCATAAACCCGAAAAGATTTCAGTTATCCTGCATACACAAACTGTAAAATCAAATGGGTTGGTGGCATATGCACCTAAAAGGTCAGAGTTTTATACCACTCCGCACCAGGCAATTTATCCGCAGAATTGGCTCGAACAACTGGCGCTGCACGAATTCAGGCACGTTGTTCAAATTGATAAACTGAACTCAGAATTGCCAAAAATTATTAAAATATTACTGGGAGAACAGGGAACTGCGCTTGTTTTTGGGGCATACCTACCATGGTGGTTTATCGAAGGTGATGCAGTGGTAACCGAAACCACCCTGAGCAATTTTGGCAGGGGGCGGTTCCCTTCATTTCTGATGGAACACAAAGCCCAGATGGTTGAAAAAGGACGGTATTCGTACGATAAAGCATACAATGGATCATATCAAGATTTTGTGCCCGACCATTATAAATTGGGATATCATTTAGTGGCAAATTCACGTGCTAAATATGGTTCCGGACTCTGGAATTCTGTTTTAAAAAGGGTGGGAGACAAACCATTTTCTTTTACACCATTTAACAAAGCTCTAAAGTTAAAAACCGGGATGAACAAGGTGCAGTTATATAATTCGGTTTTTGACAGTCTGGCTTTGGCCTGGCAAACAGAAGATAAAAACCTTGATTTGACTGTATCGAAAATTATTTCACAACAAAAACAAACTTATACCAATTACAGGTACAGCCACTGGTTAAATAACTCCGAAATTATTGTGTATAAAACAGCGCTGGACAAAATTCCGGCTTTTGTGAAAATTGATAAAAACGGAAAAGAGGAAACAATTCTTCACCCTGGAGTTATTTTTGCTGAATCGATAAATCACAGGAAAGAATGGATTGTTTGGGCCGAGCAGACACCAGACCTTCGCTGGTCACACAGTGGGCGTTCCGAAATTTCTCTTTTCAATATAAATAACAGAAAACGTTTAAAAGTTAAACCGGAATTTAAAGCATTTGCACCTGCAATTTCACCGGATATGAACAATGTGGCTGTAGTTGAATCAGATTTTTCCAGCAATTATTATTTGTCTGTTTACCGGGTAAGCGACGGGAAATTATTGCACAGGATTCAAACCAGTAACAACAACTATTTTTTTACTCCTGAATGGGTAAATGACAGGGAGATAGTTTCAATACTTTTAACACCGGAGGGTAAGCGTATTGCCAGGTTTGATTTACAGTCAGGCAAACATAAAATTTTAATAAAAAAAGACCTTGGTGAAATAAAACATTTAAGGGTAGTTGGTAATAACATATATTTTATCAGTGGTTATTCGGGAAAGAACTGTTTATACGTTTATAATACAGAAACTGATTTGGTGCATCATATTTATGAACCTCGTTTTGGAGTAGAAGCGCCGACAATTTCGCCGAACGGCCAAAAGGCGATATTGAGTGACTATACTGCCGATGGTTTTCAATTGATTGAAATTAAATTGAAGAAAGAGAATCTGGAGCCAATTTCAGACATTAACGAAAACAGATATGTTTTAGCCGACCAGTTAACAAAACATGAGTTGGGAATACCTGAATTAAATTCAACTGATTCAACTGTTTATGATTCTAAAAAGTACAGAAAAATAAACCACTTATTCAATTTTCACAGTTGGGCACCTGCTTTTGTCGACATAGGCTCTTATGATATTCAACCCGGGGTAAGTTTAATGTCGCAAAATAAACTGGGTACAGCAGAAACTATCCTGGGGTACCGTTGGGATGTATCGGAAAAAACAGGAGAGTTTTATGCAAATTATAAATACAAAGGTTGGTTTCCGGTGCTCGATTTTGAATTAAGTAGCGGTAAAAGAGCTTCGCAATATATGCTGGTTACAGAAAGTAAAGAGAATGACGTTGTTGTAACAGATACTGCATTGCAGCGATTTACGTGGAATGAAACAAATTTTCAGACTGATATTAAAGTTCCCCTCAATTTATCGCGTGGCGCATATTACCGTTTTCTTCAACCGGAAATAAATTACGATTTTACTTTTTATAAAAAAGACAATACAACTCCTGATAACTTTTTTGAAGGAAATTTTCAATCTGTGGCTTACCGACTTTATTTCCATCAACTTCGAAGGCAAAGCTACCAGGACGTTTATCCGAATTTTGGATTTATTATTGATGGAATTTACCGGCATTCACCTTTTGGATCCGAGAATCTGGGCGAGATAATGGCTGGCCAGGCAGTGGTATATTTTCCCGGAGTTATTGACAACCACGGAATTAAGGCTTATGGAGGTGCACAAACCAAACACAATGGTGGAATGTTTAGCTTTTCTGATATGATCAGATATCCGAGAGGATGGGGCAGGACTGAAACAAAAGAAATGTACAGTTTTGCTTTCGATTATAAAATGCCGCTTTTTAATCCTGACTGGAGTTTAGGGAGCCTCGCATACATCAGGAGAATTAATGCCAGCCTGTTTGCTGATTATGCAAGGTTATTCGGAAACAATTACGATAATGGAGGGATTGTAGGAACATTCGAAACAGATATTTCATCGTTTGGTTTGGAATTAACCGGGGATATGAATTTTCTTCGTTTTTATGCACCGTTAAATATTGGTTTTAGAACTTCCTGGTTACCTGAGGTGAAAAAAGTATATTTCGATTTTTTATTTTCAATCGATTTTACTTCGCTTTAATGTAATTAATGTAATTTCAGCAGGCATATCAATCCTCCAGGGCATACCAACAATCCCCAAACCAGTATTGACATATAAGTAGTTGTCTCCGCTTTTATATAAACCACCCCAGTTCTTTCTAACCCAATAACTTACGCTAAATGGTAATCCGGCAGGTTTTATTCCCCACTGAAGTCCGTGAGAATGACCAGAAAGTGTAAGGTCGATTTTTTCATGCTCTTTCACCTTAGTAGCCCAATGCGCCGGATCATGAGTAAGTAGTATTTTAAACCTGTTATCAGGTACTTCCCTCATAGCTGATTTTAAATCAGCATATTGTGGAAACGGAGGATGTCCCCAGTTTTCAACTCCAATCAAACTAATTGTATCTCCATTTAATACAATATTAGTATTCTCATTTCGTAATATTGAAAATCCGAATTGAGAGTGAGCTTCAATAATTCCTCTAAAATTATCCTCTTTTTCAGCTATATTTTCCCATTGACTGTAATTGCCATAGTCGTGATTGCCGAGTATTGAAAAGCATTTATAGTTATTACTTAGTTTTTTAAATCTTGCAATCCATTCCTCTGTTTCATATGCAAAGTTATTTACCAAATCACCAGTGAATAATATAATGTTCGGAGATAATTGCGTGATTTCTTTTACTGTCTTATCAATAACTCTGTTATTTCCAATAAAACTTCCAAGATGGATATCGGATATGTGAACTATTCTGTAATTATCAAATCTTTGGGGAAGATTATTAAATTCTATCGCTATTCTTTTTACATCTATTTGGCTAATTCCGGAAAGTGCCCCTGTAATTAATGTTATGCTAAGTGCAATAGAGGGTATGGTTCCAATCCATAATATTATCTGCTTTTGTTTTTTTATAATTAAGCTTATGGCGTAAGCGGCAGCAACTGGAAGTTTGCTTAGAAAGTCGGTGAAAAACAGTAAATTAAAAACAATATAATACTTATATTCTGCTGAAGTAGAAGTTAGATTGTTGCTAAGGTACAATATTGGAAAAGCCAGAGCCAGTAGGAGTGTAATGATAATAAAAGTTCTGATTAAGTAATTTCTGATTTTATTCTTTAATATATTCTTAAGCCCTTTAATAGCAGCAACCGAGACGAGTATGTAAATAGCTTCAAAAAAAAGTATATAAAAATTATCAAAACTTCTCATAGGTGCAATTTAAAGAATATTCTTCTATCTGCTTTAAAAGCAAGTTGCTATTAAAATAAGGCTAACTCTCATAAAATTAAATTTTTACATGTGATTTTATTGAAATTTAATCGTTTAACAGTTTAATATTTTCAGTTTCAAGATAATTTGTACGAAAATATCTGAATTATTTCAGAGGAAAATAATGAACTTCTATGATATGATGATTTCAAATAAGGGAAGTACCAATTTATTTTATTGAGTTACAGTTTAAATACAATAGTGATAATAATAAGGAAATAATACAATCAAATAGTACATATGTAACACTTTTCATTAAAGCATTAAAATATTAAAAATGCTTTTGTAAAATATAAAGTTTACAAATATTATTTCAACAAGAGTTAAATTTTACAGAAGAGAATTTTTTTGATATGTTTATTTCTACAGAATTAATATTATTCTTTTAAATTTTTGTTACAATTAACAACAAGAGTTTAGGTTTCTCTCTTTAATTTGAAAATTAGACATAGATAATTCTGAGTTTATTAATTTTCTATATATAATTCATTATATCAATGATTTATATTGCTTATTTAAAGTAAAATGTAGATATATTAAAATAATACATCAAGTCAGTGGAAAAATGTTTTATAACAGATTATAAACAATTTAATATCAATAATTTAAACGATTTATTTAAAGTTAAATATAGCTAGTATTTGTAAATAATAGGAATTTAATAACGGGTTTTATTCTGAAAAAACTTTGAAATTCGTTCTAAAATATTACATTTGTATCGTGTTCTGTTTGGAATAATTTACTATATATGTAATATAAACAGAAAAAAAAGTACCAGAAGTATATTTAGAAATGAAAGATCGCATAAAAGAATTTATTGATTACAAAGGAATCTCCGCCGGAGATCTAGCTTCGTTACTTGAAGTTCAGCGATCGAATATTTCACATATCTTAAATGGAAGAAACAAACCTGGTGCTGCATTAATAGAGAAGTTACTTAATGTATTTCCTGATTTAAATGCCAGGTGGCTTTTAACCGGAGAGGGTTTAATGCTGGATACCAAACAAAAATTTGATAATCATCTGGCAAAAAATGCTGACGAATCGCAAGAATTACCAACTGTAAAGGCAAGTACAAGGAGAGAAGTGGAGAGTGAAGAGCTCGATAAGATACTTCTATTATTCAACAACGGAACATTCAAAACATATAAAAAATCAGTGTAGACATAGAATATTAAGATTTAGGATGATTGATATTTAAAATGGTTTACAAATTCGTAATAAACCATTCTTCAAAGAAATCAGGCTGTCATTTATTGACAGCCTTTTTTTTAATGTCAATATTGTAAAAGTAATTTCTAAATAATTTGCAAATGTAAATTATTTAGTATACATTTGAACAACGTACTAAATAGATTTTTGTAGTAGAGAAAAGGTAGTGATAGTCAATTGTGGATATTAATGAAGCAGTTAGGTTAGTAAAACCAGAGCAAAGAGTCGTTTTTTTAAACGGCTCTTTTGTTATATAATATCGCATTGAATCTGTTTTATAAATAAACGTCCATATTATTTTTAAGCTAAACACATTAATTCTAATTGCTTATTCACTAACCATCAGTAGTTTACAAAATAACAAAAAGAAAAATGTAAAAATGTGAAATATATATCCCAAAAAGTTTGCATAAGTAAAATAAAGAATATACATTTGTAAAGACAATTTAAAGCATATATAACAAGACAGGATGATACATGTAATATAAAGTTCAAATTTACAAACCCATTATTTCAGATTAATAAATTACAGAAGTTCGTTCATAGGTCGCCAGTTTAGGCGACCTTTTTTTTTCTAAAAAGTCCATTAACCGTATTAGACCATAACTCTATTAATTATCGTACCGTTTATGCAATTTCAAATCAAAAAAATCATATACCTTTGGAGGTAAAATTTTGTACATGCAAAGAAAATTTGTCTCCGATTTTGAGGTTGTTGTGAACAGAGCTCTTAATTCAACAAATTACTTCATCAAAATTAAATCAGATAAATCATTACCTGTAATAAAACCAGGTCAATTCGTTAACGTCGAAATTAAAGACGCAAAAGACGTTTTTTTACGTCGGCCATTCTCAATTTTCGAAGTTGATTATAAGGAGAATACTTTATCTATGATAATTAAGGTTCTTGGTAAAGGTTCAAAGAAGCTTACTGAAATACAGGCAGGAGAGTCGATAAGTCTTGTTTATCCATTGGGAAAGAGTTTCTCTCTACCCGAAAAGAATGATAAAATATTACTAATTGGCGGGGGAAGTGGGGTTGCGCCAATGTTGTTTTTGGCCAAAGAGTCTGGACAGGCAGCAGATAACGTTGATATTTTACTCGGTGCACGAACCAAAGAAGATCACATAGATGTACAGCATTACTCGAAATATGCAAACTTGCATTTTGCATCAGAAGATGGTTCATTAGGTGAGGCCGGATTTGTTACACAACATTCAGTATTCACAACTAATCTCAGCAAGTACGATAAAATTTATGCATGTGGGCCAGATGGTATGATGCGAGCCGTTGCCAAAGAGGCTAAAAAGGCGAATGTTTTTTGCGAAGTTTCGCTTGAGAACCTGATGGCATGTGGATTTGGAGTTTGTCTTTGCTGCATAGAACCAACAGTAAACGGTAACCAGTGTGTTTGTACCGACGGACCAGTATTTAATATTAATGAATTAAAATGGTAGACTTAAAAGTTAAAATTAACGACTTAGAGCTTAAAAATCCCGTAATGTTGGCATCGGGTACTTGTGGTTTTGCAAAAGAAATAGCCGATTTTTACGATCTGTCTGCAGTGGGAGGAGCTTTTCTTAAAGGAACAACCCTGAAGAACCGGGATGGCAATGAATACCCAAGGATGGCTGAAACAGCTTCAGGAATGTTAAATGCGGTTGGTCTGCAAAATAAAGGAATCGACAATTTTATTGAAAATATATATCCTGACATTAAAGATTACGATACTGCTCTTATCTTAAATGTAAATGGTTCTACTGTTGAAGAATATATTGAGCTTGCAGAGAAAGTCAATGAGTTGGATAAAATTCCTGCCATTGAACTGAATATTTCGTGCCCCAATGTTAAAGAAGGAGGTATGGCCTTTGGTGTTACCTGCCCGGGAGCTGTAATGGTAACAAATGAGGTAAGAAAGGTTTACAATAAGACCTTAATTGTAAAACTTTCACCAAATGTTACTGATATTGCTGAAATTGCAAGGGCAGTGGAAGGAGAGGGGGCAGATAGCGTATCGTTGGTAAACACATTTTTAGGCATGGCTATCGATGCCGAAACCCGTACCCCAAAACTTTCTACTGTAACCGGAGGTCTTTCAGGCCCTGCAATAAAACCAATTGCTTTACGAATGGTTTGGCAGGTGGCAAATGCAGTGAAAATACCCGTAATTGGTTTAGGGGGTATTATGAATGCCGAAGATGCAATTGAGTTTATGCTGGCAGGAGCCTCAGCAATACAGGTCGGAACTGCTCTTTTTAAAGATCCGTTTATTCCGCTTCAAATCATTAAAGGGATGGAAGAGTATATGGGGTGCCACAATGTGCAGTCTGTCAGTGAATTAATAGGCGGTTTACAAATGTAATTCGTGTGTGTTTCTTTCTAACCACTCCTTTTCCAGATTAATTTTATATTAATAAATACCAAAAAGTATTTTGTTTTTCTGATATTAAATACAAAATTGTCTTTTTATCTTATTTTTGCAATTGCTATGTGAACATTCCAATTTTAGTAATGTTATATAAAGTGCATGTAGCAAAATAAAATAAAGCGAAATAGATTTATGGCAAGTTTTAATATAGTTATGCCTAAACTGGGGGAGAGTATTCAGGAAGGTACAATTACAAAGTGGTTTGTAAAAGAGGGCGATACCGTTGAAGAAGACGATATATTGTTTGAAGTGGCAACAGACAAGGTAGATTCTGAAATACCTTCTCCGGTTGACGGAGTAGTTTCTAAGGTTTTATTTCAGGAAGACAGCCTGGTTGCAGTTGGAGAAGTTTTGGCAGTTATTAGTCTCGATGGTGAAGAAGGAGATTCAGTTGATTCTAAAGAGACCGAAGATAAAGATAAAGCTGAAACTGATGCGCAGGTACTCACTACTGGCAAATCAGAAAGTTCAGTCGACGAAAGCAGGAAACTCTCTAAACGTTTTTATTCTCCATTGGTAAAAACCATCGCAAAACAGGAAAATATTTTATTGGAAGAACTGGAAACTATTCAGGGATCAGGAACTGGTGGGCGTGTCCAGAAAAAGGACATTCTGGCCTACTTAGAAAATAAAAAGATTAAACCAGCCCATACTAAAGAGAAATCAACAACAGTACCGAAAGCAACTTCCGAAAAAAGAGCACCTGAATCAGTACAAGTGGGAGAAGGTGATAAAGTGATAAAAATGGGTCGTGTCCGGAAGCTGATTGCCGAACACATGGTAATGTCGAAACAGGTATCGCCACACGTTACTTCTGTGGTTGAGGCCGATGTTACCAATCTTGTACTGTGGAGGAATAAAAATAAAGATGCTTTCCAGGAAAAGTACGGTGATAAAATTACATTCATGCCAATATTTACAGAGGCGGTAACCACTGCATTGGCAGAATTTCCCATGGTAAATTCGTCGGTCGATGGCGATAATATTATTCTGAAAAAAGATATTAATATAGGTATTGCCGTGGCAAAACCCGATGGTAATCTTATTGTTCCGGTAATTAAAAACACAGAACAGCGTAACCTGGTTGGGATTACCAAAGAGCTGAACAGATTGGCCAATGCAGCACGAAATAACAAACTCGATCCATCAGAAATTGAAGGCGGAACTTTTACCGTAACCAATTTCGGTTCGTTTGGAAATATTATTGGGACTCCGATAATAAACCAACCTCAGGCTGCGATTTTAGCCACCGGAATAATTGAGAAAAAACCAGCTGTTTTGGAAACACCCACTGGCGATGTAATAGCCATCAGGCATAAAATGTACTTGTCGCTATCGTACGATCACAGAATTATTGATGGTGCACTTGGCGGTGCATTTTTACGCCGTATTGCCGATATTCTGGAACAATTTGATACTAACCGCTCAATTTAATATGCAATGAAGGATTTACAAGTACCTAAAATATATACAATTAAAGTTACTCCGAAAGAGACATTAGAGAAATGGTACAGGTTAATGACTTTAGGTCGTGCCATCGACATTAAAGCTCCCAATTACCTGAAACAGGCAATTGGCTGGTCATACCATGCTCCGTACGCCGGACACGATGGGATTCAGCTGGCCGTTGGTCAGGTTTTTGAAAAGCAGAAAGACCATATTTATCTGTACTACCGCGAAATGCTGACAGCCCTTTCGGCTGGTATGTCTGCTGAAGAGATTATTCTGAATGGCATTTCAAAAGCGACCGATCCATCGAGCGGAGGCCGTCATATGTCTAACCATTTTGCCAAGCCCGAATGGAATATTCACAGTGTATCTTCGTGTACCGGAAATCATACCTTGCATGCTGTTGGAACTGCCCGGGCAATAAAATATTACAATGAAAAAGCGGTTGCTATCAGTGGACAGGGCGAATCGTCGGTAAGCGAAGGTTATGTTTACGAAGCCATAACAGGTGCCGATAAAGAAGAATTGCCGGTAATTTTTGTGATTCAGGATAATGGATACGGAATTTCAGTACCCAAAAAAGACCAGACTGCACAAAGGAAAGTTGCCAATAATTTTACAGGATTTAAAAACCTTCGTATAATTCATTGCAACGGAAAAGATGTTTTCGATTCGATGAATGCGATGGAAGAGGCCAAACGGTATGCCATCGAAGAGTCGAAACCAGTTATGGTTCAGGCAAATTGTGTGAGGTTGCATTCTCATTCTAATTCCGACGATCATCTGCTTTACCGTAGCGAAGCTGAAAGGAGTTATGTTCTGGAATATGATCCTTTGGCTAAATTCAGAAGAATTCTTCTTCGGTATAAACGGTTTACAGAGGAGGAACTTCTGGCAATTGAAGAAAATACCAAAGCCGAACTTAAGGCAGCACATAAAATGGCCATGAAAGCGCCCGATCCGAAACCTGAATCCATTCACGATTTTGTTCTTCCGGAGCCTTATCAACCGGTAAAATATCATGAAGGATTGCATGATGAAGTGGGGGAAAAGAAAAAATTTATTACCGCACTTAACGAGACCTTAAAGACAGAATTCATGCATAATCCTGATACATTTATCTGGGGCCAGGATATGGCAAATAAAGATAAAGGCGGAATTTTTAATGTATCGAAAGGGATGCAGCAGGAATTCGGGAATAAACGTGTTTTTAACGCACCAATTGCCGAAGATTTTATTGTGGGAACAGCAAACGGAATGTCGCGCTACAAAGACAAGATAAGGGTAGTTGTTGAAGGTGCTGAGTTTGCCGACTATTTTTGGCCGGCAATGGAGCAATATGTCGATACGAGCCATGATTACTGGCGATCGAACGGAAAATTCACACCCAATATAACTATTCGTCTGGCTTCTGGTGGGTATATCGGAGGTGGCATGTACCACTCTCAGAATATCGAAGGTTCGCTGGCTGCTCTCCCGGGAGTGCGTATTGTTTATCCCTCGTTTGCCGACGATGCAGCTGGATTGTTGAGGACAGCAATTCGTTCGAAAGGATTAACCATGTTTATGGAGCCAAAAGCATTATACCAGGATCCAAAAGCAGCAACCGTTGTGCCTGATAATTTTGAAGTGCCGTTTGGTAAGGCCCGAATCAGAAGAGAAGGGAACGATTTAACAATTGTTACTTATGGAAATACGACTCACTTGAGTCTTGAAGCAGCAGAAAAAATAGCCAAAGAAGGAAAAAGTGTTGAAGTGATTGATCTGAGGACACTGGTTCCAATGGATGAAGAGTCTATAATTAAATCGGTTATGAAAACAAACAAAGTACTAGTTGTGCACGAAGACAAAGTACATGGCGGCTTTGGTGGCGAGTTAAGCGCCGTTATTGCCGATAAGGCTTTCGAATATCTCGATGCACCGGTAAAAAGAGTAGGCTCAACATTTACCCCTGTTGGATTTAATCGCATTCTGGAGAGCGCTGTTCTGCCAAATGTTGAAAAAATTTACAAAGCTGCTAAAGAATTAATTGAATATTAAACACGATAAACATGAGTACAAAAACTGCAGTTATATATAGCTACAATACACAAAAGTCGAAAAAAGTAGCCGAAAAGGTTATTAATATTTTTGGGGAAATTGAAATTGAGCCGGTTAATGCCGAGGAGTTGACAAAAGAAGTTTTAGAGAGTTACGACCATTTTATCTTAAGCGCTCCAACCTGGTTCGATGGCGAATTGCCAAACTACTGGGATGAGTTTATTCCCGATTTGGAGGAGATGGATTTGTCAGAAAAGAAATTTGCAATATTTGGTTTGGGCGACCAGAAGGGATATCCCGAGAATTTCTGCGATGCTGTAGGTATTCTTGCAAATATACTCGAAGATTGCGGGGCTACCGTAATTGGGCATACCTCTGTCGACGGCTACTCATACGAATCTTCAAAAGCGCAACGTGGCAATTCTTTCTCCGGGCTTTTACTCGACCAGGAAAACCAGGCAAGGCTTACAAACGACCGGGTTTATAAATGGGTTGAACAACTAAAAAAAGAATTCTAAACAGTATATTCATTCCAGTTTATAATCAGGTTTTCCGTCGGTTGACGAATGGCCTTTTTTTTTCAAATGGTTCAATATTCCGATTCGGTATTTATTAACGAGCAAAATGTCCCAGAAGAGGTAATCATGAGGTTTTCGGCTTATATAAGGGAGTTTGGTGTGGAAACTTACCGTGAAGTCGTAGAAAAACAAATTGCCGTACAAAAAAGCATCCTGAGCAGGGAAGAAGCGGTATTGAGGAATCTGGAAATGCGAAATGAGTCGTTACTTAAGTCGATTGATAAATACAATATTAATATCGAAGAAAGCCAAAACAATATCAGGTTGCTCGGATCAGACCTTGAGCACTACGAAAAGCAGGTATCTGATAATAAACGAAAACTATCGCAATACAAGAGAAAAAGCGAACAGTACAAGGCTCAGAAAGAGTTAATCAAGAGTTCTGAAAAGGAATATAAAAAAGAATACAAAAAAATAAAATTGCAGAAAAATAAGATTTCGAATTATGAATCCAGAGTGAATAAAGCACAATCCGATATTCTTGTAAGCGAAAAAGACCAGGAATTGCAATTAAATACAATAAGAGACCAAAAAGAAGTAATTAAAATTTATGAAGAGAAGCTAGCAGGTATCAGGTAATCAATGAATTACACAAATGTAACTTAACGAATTCACAAAAGTAAACTATTGATTTTCTTGAATCATCTTAATTCGTTCTTTCCAAAATAGTATCTAAAATTCTAATTATTTGTCCTATATGTATTTTGTTTCTAAATATTGGAAGGAAAATCAATTAATTATTGTTAAATAGAACGAGTTGTTAAAAACAGGTTGTTATTAATTAATTGCATAATCATCCAATTTCATTCTGGTTTAGTTCCCATTTAGGTTTAATTGATTAATTTTGTGACTTCAAATTTAAAAGCTATTTGTCGTGCCTGAAACAAGATACATATTTGTTACCGGTGGAGTTACCTCATCGCTGGGAAAAGGTATTTTAGCCTCATCGCTTGCAAAGCTGTTGCAATCGAGAGGATATAGTGTTACAATTCAAAAACTCGATCCATACATTAATGTCGATCCGGGAACACTAAATCCATACGAACACGGTGAATGTTATGTAACCGAAGACGGAGCAGAAACCGACCTTGATTTAGGGCATTACGAACGGTTTCTAAACGAGGCTACATCGCAGGCAAACAATGTAACTACCGGCAGGATATATCAATCTGTAATAAATAAAGAAAGACGGGGCGATTACCTGGGAAAAACGGTACAGATTATCCCGCATATTACAGATGAGATTAAAAGAAGAATAAAAATTCTTGGCTCGAAAGGAAAATACGATATTGTAATTACTGAAATTGGCGGTACGGTAGGAGACATTGAGTCGTTACCATACATAGAGGCAGTCAGGCAGCTTAAATGGGAACTGGGCAAGAAAGCCATCGTTATTCATTTAACACTGGTACCGTATTTATCTGCCACTGGTGAATTAAAAACCAAACCCACACAGCACTCGGTAAAAATGTTGCTCGAAACAGGGGTTCAGCCCGATATTCTGGTCTTAAGAACTGAACACAACATTGAATTATCGGTACGGCAAAAAGTTGCGTTATTTTGCAACGTGGGCCTCGAATCTGTAATTCAATCTATTAATGTACCTACCATTTACGATGTTCCGTTAAAAATGCTTGAGGAAAAACTGGATATAACCGTTTTAAAGAAGTTAGATTTAGCCATAAAGGAAGACATTGACTTATCAGCCTGGAATAACTTTTTAACAAAGCTGAAAAATCCGGAACAGACGATAGAAATAGGATTGGTGGGGAAATATGTTGAGTTGCACGATGCTTATAAATCGATTGCTGAAGCATTGGTTCATGCCGGTGCTGAAAACCGTTCCAAAGTAAATATTAAGTGGATTCATTCAGAAACCATAAAAGATAATAATGCAGGCGAACTTCTTTCAAAATTGAATGGTATTATTGTTGCTCCGGGATTTGGACACCGTGGAATGAAAGGAAAAATTGTTGCAGCAAAATTTGCCCGCGAAAATAATATCCCGTTCCTGGGCATTTGTTTGGGAATGCAGGTGGCTGTAATTGAATTCGCCAGTAATGTACTAATGCTGGAGGGAGCTGATTCTTCGGAAATGAATCCGAAAACACCACATCCGGTAATTGATTTAATGGAACAGCAAAAGGGAGTAACAAACTACGGCGGAACAATGCGTTTGGGCGCATACGAATGCCGTATTATTGAAAAAGACTCGAATGTTTGTAAAGCATACAACAAACTTACGGTTCACGAAAGGCACCGTCATCGTTACGAGTTTAACGACAGTTACAGGCAACAATATATTGATGCCGGTATGACCCCCGTTGGAATTAATCCTGAAACTGATTTGGTAGAAATTATGGAAATACCTGAACATAAATGGTTTGTTGGCGTTCAGTTTCATCCGGAATATAGAAGTACCGTGTTAAATCCCCATCCGATATTTGTAGATTTTATTAAAAATTCGTTAGTAGAAAAGTAAACATGGATAAAAAATCGATATATGGAATTGTTCTGATTTTTGCTATACTGGTTGTATTTTCAATCATTAACAAACCTTCGAAGGATGAGATTGAAGCGGCAAAGCAGAAAAAAGATTCCATAGCAAAAGTAGAAGCCCAAAGGGCGTTGGAACAACAACAGTTGCAGGAGCAGCAGACTTTGTCGCAAACTACGCCAACCGAAACAGATGCTGTTAATCAGGATGCTGTTGTGCAGGCAAAAATGGACGAGTACGGTGTATTTGGTGTAGCTGCTGTTGGAGAAGAGGAGTTTACCACATTGGAAAACAACAGAATGAAAGTTACTTTCTCTAATAAAGGGGGAAGAGTTTACTCTGTTCAGCTTAAAGATTATCAGACTCACGATTCGCTGCCGTTGATGTTATTCGATGGCCCCGAAACATTATTTGGGCTTAACTTTTTTGCTCAAAACCGGAGCATTCAAACCGACCACTTGTTTTTTACTCAGGTTGGAGGACAGAAGAACATTGTTATAAACGGTCCCGAAGTTAAAAAAGGTGACGAAGGAAAAATTAAAGCCAACCTGGAAAATCCGGGAGGAAAAGAATCGGTGACGTACCGTTTGGAAGTTGCTCCGGGTGAATTTATGGAGTACGTTTATACGTTGGAGCACAATTCGTTTATGGTTGATTTCCATCTGAACTTGCAGGGAATGAACCAGTATATTGCATCCAACCAGTCGTACCTCAATTTTTCATGGTCGTACGATGTTCCGCGTCAGGAACGTTATTCGCGGTTTGGCGAAGACAGGTATACCAATATTACTTACAAGTATTTTGAAGACGAAGTTGATAACCTGAGCCAAAACAAATCAGACGATGAGAACATGACTACCCGTATCAAATGGATTGGGTTTAAACAGTTATTTTTCAGTTCAACACTTATCGCCGATGAGTTTTTTCCGAATGCACAGATTAGTCAGGATAAATACGATTACGAAGACAATAACGAATACCTGGCCAACTTTAAAGCCGACATTGCCTTTCCATATTCCGGTGCCCAGAAAGAAACAGTTGGAATGCAGTTTTATTTCGGACCCAACCATTTTCAGACATTGAAACAGTACGGCATCGATATGGAGCGCCAGGTGAATCTTGGTTATGTTATTGTTCGCCCGGTAAACAGGTATTTAATTATTCCGGTATTTAACTTTTTAAACAGGTATATTTCAAATTTTGGTATTATCATTTTATTACTAACTGTTCTCATTAAAATGATACTCTTCCCGTTTACCTATAAATCATATATATCTCAGGCAAAAATGCGTGCATTAAAACCTGAAATTGATGAGTTGAACAAAAAATACGGGAACGATAAGGCAATGGAAAAACAGCAGGCAACCATGGCACTTTACAAAAAAGCCGGAGTTAATCCGATGGGTGGATGTTTGCCTATGGTGCTGCAAATGCCAATTTTGTTTGCTATGTTTTTCTTCTTCCCGACATCGATTGAATTACGTGGTGAAAGTTTCCTGTGGGCGCCCGATTTATCGACTTACGACTCAATTCTGCGCCTGCCATTTGAAATACCGATGTATGGCTCCCACGTTAGTTTATTCTGTTTGTTAATGACGGCTACAACAATCGTTTCAACCCGATTAAATCAATCGGCTGCAACCAGCCAGGGAATGCCGGGCATGAAGACAATGATGTACATGATGCCGGTTATGTTCCTGTTTATTCTGAATAGTTATCCGTCAGGGCTGAGTTACTACTATTTCCTGGCAAACCTTATTACCATTGGGCAAACCTACCTGATTCGCCAGTTTGTTGACGATGAAAAAATAAGGGCACAACTCCAGGTAAACAAAAAGAAACCGGTTAAAAAATCGAACTTTCAGAAAAGACTGGAAGACATGGCTAAACAACGCGGAGGGCAAACACCTAAGAAAAAATAGTCAGAATTACTGATATAGGAAAGGGTAACAATTTTATTTGTTGCCCTTTTTTATTTTTCGGGTTAAACCATTTAAATTTTTATTTGTCAAACGGGTATTGAAAAAGTTAAATATTAAATTAATACCCATGAAAAAATTAGGATTATTATTGATTATTGCCATTCTTGGCACAACAGTAGCCATGGCTCAGAACAGGGGACAGAGAAGTTTCGACCCGGAAGAGATGGCAAAACGCCAGACAGAAAGTCTAAAAGAAGTCCTGGATTTGAAAAAAGACCAGGAAAAAAAGGTTTATGAACTTAACCTTAAAGCTGGTAAAGATATGACCAAAGCACGTGAAAAGGCTGGAGGCGACAGAGAGGCTATGTATGAGAAAATGAGGGAAATACGCGATGAACAAAACAAGGAAATGAAGAAAATCTTGTCTGACAGCCAGTGGAAAAAATACGAAAAATACCTTGAAGAAAGACGACAAAGACGAGGCCAGGGAAGGCCACAACGTTAGTTTTATTAACGGTTAAATAGTTTAGTTAGATTTGAATGGGGCTTGCAAATTGCAGGCCCTTTTTTTATACCAATTGTAATTCCAAAGGAGCCTTAAATAATTATAGAGGTTTTGAGTTTAGGCAAGGCAGAAAATTGAGGCATAGCCTAAGTTCTGTTGAAATTTTCTAACGCTGCATAAACTTAAAAGAATGGAATTATAAGGCTCATTTGGGGTTATTATCGGTATTACTTGAACGACCAATGCAGATTAACCATTTTAATTGCAGTTACAGCAGCTTCGTCGCCTTTATTGCCAAGCCTGCCCCCTGCACGGTCTAAAGCCTGTTGCTCGTTTTCGGTTGTTAAAACACCAAATATAAATGGTTTATTATATTTCAGGTTTAAATCTTTGGTCCCTGATGTTACGCCATCGTTGATGTAATCGAAATGACTTGTTTCGCCTCTAATTACGCAACCCAAAAGAATTACAGCATCAACATTACCATTTTCGGCAAAAAACTGTCCGCCAAGCGGTAGTTCAAAAGCTCCGGGAACATATTTTACTTCGATATTTTCTTCACGGGCACCATGCTTTTTTAACGTGGTTATAACGCCATTGGCCAAAGCCGAAGTTATTCCCCAGTTCCATTCTGCCACCACAATTCCAAACTTCATGTATTCTGCCGAAGGGACAGAATTAATATCGTATGCTGATAAATCTTTTGTTGCCATAACTATCTTAAACAAAAAACCCCTCGGAAAGAGGGATTGAAATATTAAATGAGTAAATTGTTAATTCAACTTAACTTTCACACGGGCTATATAACGGTCGGCATTAGTACCTTCAGCCGATGTAGGATATTTTTCCTTAATTTCTTCGTATAAATCCAGTGCGTCTTCCAAATCATCCATCGATTCAAGTAGCTGGGCTGCTTTCATCATGTAAATAGGCGAAGTTAATTCATTATCTGTTACTGAGTATGCTTTTTTATACTGTTTCAAAGCATTGTCAGTTTCACCTAATTCAAGGTAAGCATCGCCTTTGGCGCCTTCTGCGACCGGTGCCAGCAATAAATCATCGGTTTTAAATTTATTCAGATAATCAAGGGCATCTTCGTACTGTCCTAAATACAGATACGAAATTCCTGTATAATACTTGGCCCTGTTTGCCGATTTTGTAACCCCGTAATCATCAATAATATCGAGGAATCCAAGGTAGTTACCATCACCATTTATAGCAAGGTTGAAAGAATCTTTTTCAAAATAATTTTCTGCCATAAACATCTGCGATAAAGCTTCGTCTTCTTTGGGCTGTAAATAAAACTTGTTAAAACCAAGATACGCAGCTACTACCAATATAATTCCACCTACAATGTAACTGATAATTTTCTGGTTATCCTCAATAAACTGTTCCGTTTTAGTTAACGCGCTTTCAAGTTCCTGTAAATTATCAGCTTGCTCTGTCTTCTTATTTGCCATTTCTCTATTTTTCAAAATTCAGCCGCAAAAATAGTTTTTTTTTCAAAATTGCTATTCTTATCCTGTCATTATTTTATAGAATAATCAACATATAATTGTTATTAACAGCTTTTTACTAACAAAACTGAATTGTGCAGCGAAAATTAATAGTTTTGTACAACTCAATTTAATAGACAAATAATGCACATTGAGGATATTTCAATTGTTAATTTTAAGAACCTGAATGAAGTCCAGGTTGATTTTTCGCCTAAGCTAAATTGTTTTATTGGCAGAAACGGAGCTGGCAAAACCAATATTCTCGACGCAATTTATTATCTCTCGTTTTGTAAAAGCTTTTTTAATTCAACCGACCAGTTGAATATTAACCACAACGAAATTTTTTTTATGCTTAACGGAAATTACCAGCGTTTAAATTCTAATGAGGTAATTTCATGTGGTTTAAAAAAGGGACATAAAAAGCAGTTTAAACGAAATACAAAAATTTATAAAAAGCTGCAGGAACACATTGGTTTGCTGCCGTTGGTTATGATTACCCCTTCTGATGTTAACCTTATTCTTGGCGGAAGCGACGAACGACGAAAGTTTATGGATGGGGTTATTTCTCAATATAATCAGAATTATCTCGACGATTTGTTAAAATACAACCGTGCATTGCTTCAGCGTAATAACCTGTTAAAACAGTTTTCTGCCGAACGTTATTTCGATGAAGAATTATTGTCGATCTGGGATAACCAGTTAATAAATTACGGTGAAAAAATACACGAACAACGTACTTTATTTGTAAAAAAACTAATTCCGGTTTTCCAGAATTATTATTCATTTATATCGCAGGGAAACGAGGATGTTGGGCTGGTTCATCACTCTGATTTGTACGAAAATGGTTATAAGCAGATTTTAAAGAATTCGTTACCAAAAGACAGGGTAGCCCAACATACAACTGTCGGGATTCATAAAGACGATTTGGTATTAAAAATAGGAGAGTACCCCATAAAAAAAATAGGTTCTCAGGGGCAGAAAAAAACATTCCTGGTAGCACTCAAATTAGCACAGTTCGAATTTATTAAAGAGATTTCTGGAATAAAACCAATACTTTTACTCGACGATATTTTCGATAAGCTCGACCAACAACGTGTTGAACAAATTGTGGCAACTGTAGCGGGCGAACAGTTTGGTCAAATATTTCTAACAGACACCAATCGCGAACATTTGGATGCCATAATTAAAAAAATGGAAACCGATTTTCGTATTTTTAATGTTGAAAGCGGAAAAGTAGAATTGGCATAATGAGAAGAAGCAATACACAATCGTTAAGCGAGATACTTAAAGAGTATATAAAAGAGTCGCACCTCGACCGCAAATTAAAAGAGGTGGATATTGTTCATGGATGGGAAGATTTACTGGGGAAAACAATTGCGCACTACACCAAAAACATTTTTATAAAAAACCGGATTTTATATGTCTATATCAGTTCGGCAGTGGTTAAAAACGAACTGATAATGATGCGTGAAGAGATTCGCAGAAAGATAAATGAAAATGCCGGAGAAGAAATGGTGGAACGGATTGTATTCAAATAAAAAAAACTGCCCTGAATCAGAGCAGCGTTAAATATTTTATCGGATTAATAACTAATCATTAATCAATTAATACCTTTCAATCTTCGAGAAAAAGAAGTCGGCTTCAATGTTTGCATTCTCATCGCTATCGGAGCCATGTACAGCATTTTGTTGCATATTGGATGCGTACAGTTTGCGAACAGTTCCATCAGCTGCTTTTTCAGGATTGGTAGCTCCAATTAGAGTTCTGTAATCTTCAATAGCATTTTCCTTTTCCAGGATGGCAGCAATAATTGGCCCCGAGCTCATAAACTCAACCAGTGTTTCGTAAAATGGTTTTCCTTTATGAACTGCATAAAAATCGCCGGCTTGTTCCTTTGTTAAACTTGTTAACTTCATTGCTTTAATTGAGAAACCTGCATCGCATATCATTTTCAGAATTGCACCTGAATTGTTTCTTCTAAAAGCCTCCGGCTTAATCATTGTAAAGGTTATTTTTCCTGCCATCATTAAATTTTTAATAAAAGTTATAATTGCACAATATTAACAAAAATTGGATTATATAACCTTTCCTGCGAGTGAAGATTTCTTATATTTGTCCCTTCAAATTTTAAGCATTTTGAAAAATACTGAAATAGAGACTATTACATCAGTTAAAGAGGTATTAACCAGGGCTGAAAAGAAAATTACTATCATTCCGCACGAGAATCCCGATGGCGATGCTATTGGTTCTGCATTGGGGCTCGGCGAAGTGCTTATGAATTTTGGGCACCAGGTACAGGTAATTTCGGCAAACGATTACCCCGGCTTCTTAAAATGGTTTGCTTCAGATGTTCGGGTAATTATTTACGAAAAGGAGAAAAAGCTGACCAAACAATTGCTGTTTGAATCCAATGTATTGATTTGTGTTGATTTTAATGAAGAAAAAAGGGCAGGTCACCTGGAGTCGATGGTTCACAGGTTCGATAAAACAAAAATTCTTATCGATCATCATCCAAATCCAACCGACTTTTGCGATTTCACCATTTCAGAACCACATTACAGTTCAACTGCTGAACTTTGTTTTGATTTGATTCATGGTATTGGTTTGGCCAACCATATTAATGTCAACGCTGCAGAGGCTTTTTATACAGGCATTTTAACTGATACCGGCTCTTTTGCCCACAATACATCAAATCCGAATACTTTTAAAGTAGTTTCTGAATTAATGAAATTCGGAATAGATACAGACCGTATTCAGTCGGGAGTATATCATAACTTTTCATCCGACCGAATGAAACTGCTTGGATACTGCCTGAACGAAAAAATGACAGTTTTTCCTGAATTACGCTCTGCAGTTATCAGCATTACAAAAGATGAACTGAAACGATTTAATTTTAAACCGGGCGATACTGAAGGATTTGTTAATTATCCGCTGTCGATAAATAATATTGTTTTTAGTGCGTTATTTATTGAGAAAGATGGATATGTGAAAGCATCGTTTCGCTCGAAAGGAGATTTTCCGGCAAATGCTTTTTCGCGGGGACATTTTAACGGGGGTGGCCATTTAAATGCTGCCGGTGGCGAATGTAAACTGACACTTGATGAATCAATTAAAAAGTTTACGCAACTTTTACCGGAATATGAGCATCTATTGTTGGAGACAACAATTTGATTATTGAAAGAATAGATATTTACGATTATAATAAATTTGAAAAAATAGTTGAATGAAGGTATTTGTTAAAATATTGTTTTTGATTGTTGCAGGCGGAATTATTTTTGCATGTGACCAGGGAATAGATTACGAAAAGCTGAGAAGACAGGAGCTTGAGTTACTCGATGAATATATTAACACTAATTATCCGGGGGCAGAACCAACAGCTTCGGGTTTATATTATTTCGAAGAGATAGCAGGAACCGGAGATACTATAAAACCAGGCGACAGGGTACAGATATTTTATGCTACCTGGACTTTAGACAGCGTTCTGGTAGATCAATCGAACGGTTATCTGGAGGGGCACAGGTACGAACCACTCGAGTATGTGGTTGGTTCAGGCGGCACAGTTAAAGGGCTGGAAGAAGCATCAGCCTATATGCAAAAAGGAACCAAAGCCCACCTTGTAATTAATTCGGAGCTTGCCTACGGACAACAAGGAAATCCTCCTGTTCCGGGATTCGCAACCCTGTTAATGGAGGTAGAAGTTTATAAAGTATATCCATTCGAAATACCGGAAACTGAATAAATAGGCCTTTCAGGAGTTATAATTATGAACAGGACACAACTTCTGAAAAAATTACTGCCCGGTTTTATTCCACTTTTTGTTTTTATCGCAGCCGATGAAATATGGGGGACTAAAACCGGGTTGTTTGTTGCTGTTGGTGTGGGTATTGCCGAAATGGCATGGATTGCCGTCAGGGAAAAACGCTTCGAGAAATTTGTACTTTTCGATACCCTTTTGCTTGTTATTCTTGGAGCAGTTTCCATTTTACTCGATAACGATATTTTCTTTAAGCTCAAACCCGGTTTAATCGAACTCATTTTGGTTGCAATTCTTGCGGTTTCTGCTTTTTCAGGACTGAATATTGTTGGATTAATGGGGCAGCGCTACATGAAAGGTGTGGAGTTTAACAGCGGGCAAATACAACAAATGCGCAAAAGTCTGAAAGTGCTGTTTTATATTTTCGCTGTTCACACTGTCCTGGTATTTTATTCAGCTTTTTATATGAGCAAAGAGGCATGGGCGTTTATTAGCGGAGGTTTGTTCTACATTATTTTTGGCGTGTATTTTTTATTTGAAGTCTTCCGTCAGAAAAGAAAGCAAAAACAAATAAGCAACGAAGAGTGGGTGTCCCTGGTTAATGAAGAAGGAAAAGTAACCGGACAAGCCCCCAGAAGTCAGGTTCACAATGGTAGCAAGTTACTTCACCCCGTTGTACATTTGCATGTAATTAATAAGAATAAAGCTATTTTGTTACAAAAACGCCCCGAATTTAAACTCATCCAGCCCGGAAAGTGGGATACCGCAGTCGGTGGCCATATATCGGCAGGCGAAACTCTGGAGCAGGCATTAAAAAAAGAGGCATTTGAGGAGATTGGTCTAAAAGATTTCTCTGCAAAACTTCACAAAGTTTATAAATGGGAGTCGGAGGTTGAGGCCGAATTGGTTTACACGTTCACAACTTACGATTTTAAAAATATTGGTATCCAGTCGAATGAAGTGGAAGAGCTACGCTTCTGGACAAAAAATCAAATTGAAAAGAATCTTGGGAAAGGAATTTTTACACCCAATTTTGAGCATGAGTTTTTGTTGCTGAAAGAGTTGAAATTGTTATAACGGGTGATGCGAATTCCGATTCGCATTTTTTTTTATGGTGGATCGTCACATCGTGATTTCTATGGAAAAATTCGCTGCACCTGTCACCCAATCAAATAAATTACAGGTTGTTTGTGTAAATCAGGAACATTGCCTTTCCATTGCTGAACTGTTTTTGTAACTATAAATTCATTCTCTCCGGTAATATTTGCAGCAATGCAGAACATTGTTGCTGCCGAGCAGGTTTTTAAAACATCAGCAATCATTTGGTTGTTACGGTAGGGAGTTTCAATAAAAATCTGCGTTTGTCCGGTGTTTTTAGCCTGTTTTTCCAACGATGCAATGGCTCGCATACGTTCGTTAGGTTTTACAGGCAAATAGCCGTTAAACGCAAAATTTTGTCCGTTTAATCCCGAAGCCATTAATGCCAGCAAAATAGATGAAGGCCCAACAATTGGAACTACTTTAAATTTTCTCTGATGTGCCATCCTCACAACATCAGCCCCCGGATCGGCTACACCCGGGCAGCCTGCTTCAGAAATTACGGCAACATCGTTTCCATCCACTATTGGCTTTAAATATTTTGGTAAATCGGAGACATTAGTATGTTTGTTTATCTCGAAAAAGGTACATTCATCAATATTTATATCGTGGTTTACCTGTTTCATAAAACGCCTGGCTGTTCTGATATTTTCAACAATAAAATATTTAGTATTGGTTAAAATTGAATGTACCCGTGCAGGTAATACATTCTGCCAGTCACCTTCGGCCAAAATATTGGGAACAAGATAAAGTGTCGCCATAGAAAAAAGTTTTTGTAAAAGTAATTAATTCAGGCTTTCAAAACAGAGTTTTATCAATAAGCATATTTATATTCTTATGCAAATCATAAAAAAACAGGTATGTCAGAACCACTTTTCTTAAATTTGCTTTATGGTTAGCAGTAAAGAATTGAAAATTGAAGCTACATTTTTAGGTACAGGCACATCGCAGGGAGTTCCTGTAATAGCCTGCAACTGCGATGTTTGTCAATCGACAGATTCAAGAGACAAACGATTGCGCTCTTCTATCCTGATAAAGGTTAACGATTTAAATTTTGTGATTGATGCAGGCCCCGATTTCAGACAGCAAATGTTACGCGAACAGGTTAAGTCCCTGAGGGCAGTGCTGCTGACACACGAGCATGTCGATCATATTTTCGGACTTGATGATATACGCTCATTCAACTGGATTCAAAGGCATCCCATGGATATTTACGCTGAAAATCGTGTCCAGGAAGCAGTGAAAAGAATATTTAATTACGTTTTTGCAGAATTCAGATACCCCGGCATTCCAAAAATGGAGTTACATCCAATCGAAAATAAACCTTTTAACGTTGATGGAATCGGTTTTACACCCATCCGCTGTTATCACCATAAACTGCCGGTTTATGGATTCAGGGTAGGGGATTTAACCTACATTACCGACACCAATTCTATTCCTGATAATGAATTGAATAAAATAGAAGGTACCAGGATTTTGGTAATTAATGCCCTCAGGTATGAGAAGCATATTTCTCATTTCAACCTGGAAGAAGCACTTAATGTCGTGGATAAAATTAAACCAAAAAAAACCTACCTTACACACCTCAGCCATAGTTTTGGGAAACATGAGGACATTGAGAAGGAACTGCCCGGGAATGTTTTTGTGGCGTATGATGGACTATGGGTGAGTTGTTAGATACTCGATACTGGATACTCGATACTGGATACTCGATACTGGATACTCGATACTGGATGCTTGATACTGGATGCTTGATACTGGATGCTCGATACTGGATATTGGATGCTTGATACTGGATATCTTTGCTATTTGCCCATTGCCTATTGGTTACTGAACACTGATTTCTTGCCTTTGCCTCTGTCTCTGTCTTCGCCTCTCTGCCTATTTTCTTCTCAGCCATGGCATGACAACCAATAATGCAGAAATTAAATAAATTCCTCCGGCCAGGATTAATGCAGAATTCAAATTAATGTGGTCGGTTATCCATCCCAGAAGCGGGCCAATTACTGCAAAAGCAATTCTTATTGTAAAATTGCGTACCGACAGCATTGTTGCACGAACCTCACTTTCGGTGTATTGATTAATGTAATTTTTAAACATGGGTGTAGCAATTCCTCGAACAAAATAAAACAGGAATAAAAATCCTAATCCCCAGTATGAAATTGAAATTCCTGACAAAAAATAACCTGCCGAAAGTAATAGCACAACAAGTAAAATCGACCATTTTTTGCCCAGGAATATTTCCACTTTATGGGCAAAAACCGACGATATTCCAACGGATAGATTCAGCGCTGTCCAGAAAATACCGAAAAGCTCAACTGATAACCCTATTTCTTTGAAAAAAGGTTGAACAAACCATGCAAATGTCAGGGTTGCTGTCCCTGTTACCGCCGAAAGCAAGATTGAAATCCTCAGGTTTTTATTTGCAATTAGAGTGTTACGAATATTTTGCACCAGCCTTTTTACCGAATGGATGTGTTCAATCGTGTGCAGTTTTGGTTCAATAAGAGTAAATGCAGCAGGAATTGCAATGGCAGCAACCACAAACTGAAAATAGAAAGGAGTGCGCAGGCTTATTGCAGCCAGGAAACCACCCGTAACGCCGGCTATGGCTTCGGAAAAATTACCGATCGATGCAATTCTGCCTTCCTCGCGTGTATATTTATCAGTTCGGTTATCGGCCTTTAAACTGTCGTAAAGCATTGCAGAGTCGGCGCCCGAAACAAAAGAATGGCCAATACCTAAAATAATTTCTGCCATAACAAATGCCCAAAAGCCGTAAGAAAAGCTGTATAGCAGAAAACCTGCGCTTCCGAGGATACTGCCCAAAATCAGTGTTTTTTTCCGGCCCCATACATCTGCCATCCACCCCGACGGTATTTCCATGGCAACAATAGCAACCGAATAAATGGCTTTCAGAACAAAAATCTCGTGCATCCCCATACTGTTGTCCTGGTAAAAAAGTACCACAATTGGCATAACCATGTTAAACCATTTCGAGATTTTTACCAGGTACAGACGCGGAATATTTTTACTGAATTTGTTCATTTTACTGGTGTGCAAATTTAATAATACGGCTTAAAACTATATTTTATCATGCAAATGTTATTTTTTGTTGAATTTTCATGACATATTTCTTGAAAATTTAATTAATCGTTATACATTTGTCAGCGAAACGAAAGAAAATTGATTAGATTAACAAGAAATAATTAATAAAAATTATACACAATGAAATTATCAATTCCAAAAGATTACAAATCGGTTTTAGATGTTCATCAAACCGAACAGGCGATTAAACAGATTAAAGACTTTTTTCAGTTAAACCTTGCATCTGAATTACGGTTGAGAAGGGTAACTGCACCGCTTTTTGTAAAGCAGGGAACCGGTATTAACGACGATTTAAACGGGATTGAGCGCCCTGTATCGTTTCCAATGAAAGACTTAGGAGAGAATGTTGCTGAGATTGTTCAGTCGCTGGCCAAGTGGAAACGTATGGCACTTGCAGATCTGGAAATTAAGGAGGGATTCGGTATTTATACTGATATGAATGCAATCCGTCCTGATGAAGAGCTAACTAATATCCATTCGTTGTATGTAGACCAATGGGACTGGGAACGTGTTATTTCGTCGGAACAACGAAATGTGGATTATTTAAAATATGTTGTTCGGAAAATATATGCATCATTGGTAAGGACAGAGTACCATATTTCGGAAAACTATTTGGATATTGAGCCTGAACTGCCGGAGGAAATAACATTTATTCATACAGAAGAACTGGCTGCAAAATACCCTGAGTTAACGCCATTTGAAAGGGAAACCGAAGAGGCTAAAAAGCACGGTGCCATATTTGTAATTGGTATTGGCGGCAAAATGCCCAATGGCGAAATCCACGACGGGCGTGCTCCTGACTATGATGACTGGAACACTCCGACCATTAATGGATTTAAAGGTTTAAACGGCGATATTATTGTTTGGGATAACGTGTTAAACCGTGCTTTAGAAATTTCATCGATGGGTATACGAGTTGACAAAGCTGCACTGCTGGAGCAGTTGAAAATCCGTGGACAGGAAGAACGCAAAGAGTTAATGTGGCACCAGATGTTGTTAAACGACGAGCTGCCACTTACAATTGGCGGAGGTATCGGTCAATCGAGACTTTGTATGTACTTCCTGAGGAAAGCGCATATTGGCGAGATTCAGTCAAGTATTTGGCCCGATGAAATGAAAAAAGAGTGCAAAGCAAACGGGATACATCTGCTGTAGAAGCACTTCCATAGGAATCCTTCGGACAAAAAACAAATCCCAAAACTCAATTTTCAATTTTGAGTTTTGGGATTTGACTATTGTGATTTGTAATTTAAAACATTATATTTGCCGCGCAAAATAAGGCTGCTCCGGTAGCTCAGTTGGATAGAGCAGCTGCCTTCTAAGCAGCAGGCCATGGGTTCGAATCCCGTCCGGAGTACAAAAAGGTGTTCACGAAAGTGAGCGCCTTTTTACGTAGTAGGGGTGATACTTGATACTGGATTCTGGATACCACCCTGCGGGCGGTAAACTGGATGCTGGATTCTTGATACTCGATTCTCGATACTGGATACCCCGATACACTGCGTTACCGGGATTGTGTCTTTCACTTCTCCGTCGGCTGACGGATCGTAAAAGCCGGGAGTCACTGAACTTGATACTTGATATTGGATTATTGCGTATTGCTAATGTTTATTCCTTCCCTAATGATAAATACCTATTGTTTACTTTCTTGTTTTTTCTTCCTAATGACCATTGACTAATGGCTTTTACCTTGGCTTCCGACTTCCGACTTCGGTCTTCCGGCTTTTCCTAATGACCTCTGTTCTCCCGACATTCGTCCCTCAGTCGGGATTAGTTCCACCATCAACTTTGTGTTCTCCGTCTGCTGACGGCTCCCCAAAGCCGGGTGTCACTGAATCTGACTTCTGACTTCCCGCTTCCTTCTTCGAGCTTCCCGCTTCGTGCCTCCCTGCCTACCGGCAGGATTTCCTCCCGCCAGGGATGGCAGGCGTCTCCGGTCTTCTGATCTCTGATCTCTGATTACTGATCACTGACCTCTGATCACTTTCTCCCATCTCTATATCTCAATAATAACCCCCAAACTGCCGGTAAACAGCGTCCTGGCAGGAGGCGCCACCACCTGGCTCTCATTGCTTTCCCACCATGTTTTTGAATATCCCAGACTGCCGTTCAAACGGTAATAACGGGGTGATCCTTCAGTACGTATCTTCCAGTCGAATTTGATTTCCGACTGCAGGCTGTAATCATAAATCCCGTCACTGGTAAAATCGAGTAAAGGATAATCGAGGATATCCCTTTTATGGTGCCGGTATATATCGCCATAGATTTGCAGTATATTTTCACTTGCCAGATCGTTGGTCCCATGAATGATGAAGCGGTTATCCAGCGATAAAACCAGGTCGGGAATGGCAATATTCACCATCGATAAGCTGAACTCACCAGAATTGGGCGGAAGGTAAAATCCAAGGTTATAGCCGTCATGCGTATAGGTCATGTCAATGGGGCGGCCATCTCCCATGTTGAAATCATATTCAGGGTAATGGGTATAAACAAAAGGTGTTGTACGTGTGTAATCCACAGTTGTTGTGGTACCGGGTATCAGCGCCGACAAGAGGTTTGTTTTCCATCCCAGTTGCCAGGCATATTTATTCCTCACATATTTAAGCATCTCCCACGAATCGGTAAGCCCAAAATCATCCACATAAAAGCCAAACCACGCTTTGCCAAATCCTTTAAACTGTGTGGCAATGTCGAAATAGAGGGAGGGATTATCATTGTCGCCTAGGTTATCCTGTAAAAGTGAAGGTGGTATAAATGGGACAAAGTAGGCCATTTCGAACCGTTTTGCCCAAATGCCGTTGGCTGCACCTGTAAATTGCAGCCAGGGGAAGGGCAGGAGCTCTATCATTTGGACAGAGAGCATTTTTTGTGGCCTTCCCAGATCTTCACCGTAAATATTTTCTTTGTAAGGCCGGTGATCCATCTGAAGCGAGTAGAGCGAACCAACCAGAAAAGAGTAGCGGAACCAGTTAAAGGGCCTCATCCTGAATTCAAGGGCAGGCATTCGCCTTGCCGTACCCGACAGGAGCAGGTTTTTCTCCTTATGCCCCCAGCTGCGTAACTGGTTGTTTATGTTTACCTCAACCGCTCCGTTAAGCCACGTACTGTTAAGCTCGGTGTTGTATAAAAGAGCAAGTTGTATTACATCATCAATTGGCGGACTAAGTCCATGGTTGTAGTGCACCCAGTTGGTCGGGTACTGAAACTGATAAGGCAGCCAGGAATAGCCAAAACTCTCGTATGGGAAGGCTACCTGCCCGTTATGGGTGTACGACTGGTAAAACATATCAGGAGCCAGTTGTTCTACTCCGGCACCTATTGCGGTTGTAAAGGTTACATGCTCACCAAGGTCGCCGGCAAAAAATGCCTTTACCAATGCGCTGTACGACCCTGCTCCGTGTTCGCCAAATCCGCTGCGCACAGAAGCTTCTGCTCCCACACCGGCCAGGACAAATGCTTTTTCCGATGCCTGTTTGAAAATCCCGATGCCATTGGTATCAGGTGTGAGATCGGAAAGATAACGCCCGATTATTTTCCGCTCTTTTTCTGAAATATTTTCCCCGTTGCTCAACGCTTGTAAAAACCGGATGACAGAAATCCTGGTGTAAGGTTTGGCCATTCCAATAAATCCGTTTTCACCCTTAGCCTCAAAATACTCCAGAAGCCGGTACACCGGATTGGTAAGGGGTACGATTTTGTTTTTTAGCCTGATGTTATCTGTCTTATCCGTTGATTGCCCTATTAATTGCGGACTTACGCCTGCAGAAGTTTGAGCGGTGAACCCCATAAGCAGAACCACAAGCAAAATAAACCGGATGCTCATCAGTGGTTTTATAAATGCATATAGAACGAAACCTGATAGAACGGATTTAAGTAACGGAAACTTCATTATTGTATAGTTGTTAAATTTTAAATTTATACAGATTCTGATTTTGTGATACAATACAAAATAGCCATATTGCGTTACCAAATTATACAATTTACTAAATAATTTTCATGAAGGGATTAATAGCTAAACATATTTTAAGAATCAGTATAATTTCGGTTTACAGTTTCATTTTTTTGATACCCATAACCAGTGCCCAGGGAAACAAAGTATTCTCCGAGAGCCGCATTGAAGTAAAAACAGGGGCAGGATTACTGTTAAATAAAGTTTCGCTTTTATCCATAAACAAAGGGGTTGAATTTTATATTCCTGGAGGTGAAACAGGCTTTTCGGCTATTATTGATTTCCGGCAACCTGTTTTTTCCCATTTTTTTGTGGGGTACCAGTTCGACTATTTTGCTGTGGATGCAGAGTTAATTAATATTGATCCTGAATCGGGATTCGAAGACACAGGGACATTATCCTATATTTTCGGACACAGTTTAACCATTGGCTATAATTTTAGAAAGACCGGGAATGAAGACAACAAGTTCGATTACCAGCTTTATTATAAAGGGGGATTAGTTACGCTAAAGATTCCCGAAACCGACATAACCAACCACGATCCGGAAAGGACATTCTCTGTTTCCGAAACCGGTGTAGGTATAATTGCCGGATTGGGGATTGGTGTTACCTACGATATAAATCCGCAACTGGCACTTACCGGAGTTGTTGAGTACAATCACATTGCAAGTTCGATATCTGATATTTTCAGGCCGTACCGGATGTTTACCAAATCGCCATATTACATCAGCAGGTATTCTATTGCTTCGGTGGGTGTGAGCTATAAGCTTTTCGGACAAAACAGCCGGAAAGGCAGAAAATCAACTCAGGATCATTTACCATGGGCAAGGTGATGCCGGATACTGGATGCTCGATACTCGATACTTGATACTGGATACTTGATACTTGATACTTGATACTAGATATTTGATACTCGATGCTGGATGTTGTAGTAGCACGAAATTTCTCCTCCTAGTTGAGGAGGAGTACCCTGACTGTAAACGTCAGGGGGAGGTGGTGTAAAAACAGCCAATAATCATTAGCCACATGTCATTAGGGCTTTCTTCACCTATG